>NZ_JASCQJ010000009.1:0-99439 GCF_033043255.1 Clostridium lamae
ATATTCCTACTATGATTTTTTGTTAAAAATTAATATAATATATATTATTAGAAATGTATAGGAGTAAATAATGAGTGGGAAAATAATAAATAAATTTAAAAAAGGTACTATAATTGTTTTAAGTGCTTTGCTAATAATATCAATAATTTTTATAGCATGGGCCCAAAAAGTTTATGAACCTACTGAAGAAGCTATTGAAGTATTTAAAAATCAAGAGTCAATAGAAATAATTCAAGATGAATTTATCATTTTTAAACCTAAGAATGATACAGTTAAAAAGGGTTTTATTTTTTATCCAGGTGGAAAAGTTAACCCGGAGTCATATTCTGTTCTAGCTGAAGGAATAGCTGAAAAGGGATATTTAGTTGTTATAGTACCAATGCCTTTAGATTTAGCAGTGTTATCTCCAAACAAAGCTGAAGAGGTTATTAATATGTATAGTGATATAGAGACTTGGGCTATTGGTGGACATTCTCTAGGGGGGGTAATTGCTAGTAGGTTTGCAAGTGAAAATGATAATGTCAAAGGATTAGCTTTATATGCTTCTTATCCTAGTGGGGATGAACTTGTAGACAAAACTTTAGAAGTTATAAGTATCTATGGAAGCGAAGATGGAGTTGCGGATTTAGAAAAAATAAAGAATGCGAATTTATCTAAAAATAGTGAACTATTTGAGATTAAAGGTGGAAATCATTCTCAATTTGGTAATTACGGTCATCAAGAGGGCGATAATAATGCTACAATTAGTTCTAATGATCAAATTACAGAAACAATTAATATTACAGTTAGAATGTTAGAAGAGTTAAAGTAATTGATATTATTTATATAATATATAAAAAAGAAATTAGTTATGTATTTATAGTACTAACTAATTTCTTTTATTATTATTATTATGATATCATTTCACTAAGTTTTTGTAATGCATCATCTTTAGCATCAAAAAAGAATTTATGTTCTTTTATATAATTTTGGTCTGTTTCAGGCAAATTAGCTATAGGTTTAGAATCTGTATAAACCTTTTTCTCTGATTCAATTATATTTCCATTTTCATCAGTTTTAAAGATAGAAATATATCCATCTTCTTCACCTAAATAATATTTATTAGCTTGAAATTTATCATTACTTACTTCTTCATCACGTGTGTATGTTAGTTTTTGCTCATTTTTTTCAGAGAGAACATAACCTTCTTTTGATAATTCTTCTGAAAGTTCTTCTTCTGTTAATTTATCTTTTAAATTTAATTTTTTCTTTACATTAAGTAAATTATCTACCATGTCAACAGTATCATTTGTTTTTAAAGTTACAAATATATTATCATTTAAGTAATTATTATCTACAATTACATTTTGAGTATTAATATCTTCATTTTTTCTATTAGGATTAGTTAAGTAATTTGTTATAAAGTAGCTTGCACAAAAAGAAATTGCTAGCAAGGTAACTATTGAAACTAAAATTGCAGATTTTTGTTTTTTATTTAAATTTGGTTTAGAGGAATTATTATTGTTCATATCATCCATATTTATCACTCCTTGCTAAGATTATTGACAACAATTAAGATAATTAAACAAAAATAATAAAAAAAATTATAAATTTGGGCATTATATAAGTAAGGAATTAAAAATAAATATAGATTGTTATTATTTTGTAATGAAAATTGAAAATTATTCTTGTATAATGAAATAGATATTGTTAAAGAGTGTATAATAGTCGTTATATGATTGGAAGGCATAGGGAGGAAAAAAATGAGTGAAAATGAATCATTAAAGAGAATAAAAGATAAAAAGAAAAAAAGAAAAAAAAGTAAAATTATATTAATATCAGTTTTAGGGGTACTAGCTATTTTAATTGCTGTGGGAGTTTTGTACTACAATCATATTAAAAATAGAGTATTTATTGAAACTAAACCTAAAGAGAGTGCTACTCAAAAAGTTGATTATGAAGAAGTAGAGGGAATTACAAATGTATTATTAATAGGAACTGATGGTAGAACTTCAGATGAAGCTGCTAGAGCAGATTCAATAATTATAGCTACTTTAGATAACAACAATAAGAAAGTTAAGTTAACATCTATAATTAGAGATACATTAGTAAATATTCCAGAGTATGGAGAAGATAAGATTAATGCAGCCTTCTTTTATGGATCTTCAGAATTAGACGATGATGGAAAGTTAAGAGGCTTTGAAGGTGGAGCATCTTTATTGATGGATACAATTGAAGAAAATTTTGATCTTCATTTAGATAAGTATGTTATAGTAAACTTTTGGGGATTTGAAGAAATCATAGATGAAGTTGGTGGAATTGAAGCAGATATAAAAGATTATGAAATAGATGAAATCAATAAATATATTGGTGAATCTACTGGAGTAAATTCTCCGCCTATAACTGAAACAGGATTACAAACTTTAAATGGCCAACAAGCACTTTCTTATGCAAGAATTAGATATGTTGGAAATGGTGGATTTGAAAGAAGTGAGAGACAAAGTAAAGTTTTATTCCAATTAGCTACAAAGTTGAAAGAGGTTAATCCTTTAAAATATATTTCTATTGCTGATACTTTATCAAAACAAGTTAAGACTAATATACCTATACCAGAAGCGTTAGATTTAGCTTATACAATATATAAATTGCCTACATTAGAATTTGAGCAATTACAAATACCTCAAGCAGAGCTTATTGCGAGAGATAATTTATATAAGGATAGAGGTTGGTGCTTACTAATAGATATTAAGCAAAATGCACAAATAATGCATGATTTTATATTTAATAATAAGCTTCCAAACGTAGATGAATTTGATTTGAATTCAGTGTATAGTGTAGCTGCAGCATATGATGCAGAAGAAGCAAGATATAATTCTATATATAACATAAATCCAGCAGATTATGATGATAAAGGTACGGATGAAACAACAAATCCAACGCCTCCAAAAGTAGAAAAGCCTTCTAATGAAAATCAAGAAAAACCAAATAATAATACCGGTGGAAATAATAATGGTGAAAATAATACCGGTGGAAATAATAATGGTGGAAATAATAATGGTGGAAACAATGAAACGCCTCCAACAAATCCTGGTGGAAGTACAGGAGAAGATAAAGGGGAAGAAAAACCTCCAGCAACAGGTGGAGAAACAGGTGGAGAGACTGGTGGAAACAATGAAACAAAGCCAACAAATCCTGATAATAAACCTACAGCACCATCAAATAATACCACTAATCAATAATAGAAGTTTGGAGATAATTAAGGTGGAATGTAAATATCATTCCACCTATTTTCTTAAATTAATGTGAACAAATAAAATGTATACAGGTATGTGATATAATTAAAAAAAGAAAAAAAGGAGGATTTCAATGCAATATTCTTTATTAAATAAGATAATAGTAATCCCTGCCATATTAATTGCATTTGTGGCACAAGGTTATGCAAGAGCTAAGGTTGCAGATAAGTTAGGGGATAAAACACCAAAGTTTCACGGCCGTTTAAGCTTAAATCCATTAGCTCATATAGACTTGATTGGATTTATAATGATATTAATAACTGGTTTTGGATGGACTAAGCCAGTAGAGACTAATCCTGCAGCGTTCAAGAGAGGATATAAAGATGAGATAAAGGTAACAATTGCTGGACCGTTGGCAAATTTAATAGTTGCTTTTGTTGGTGTGTTTATATTTCAAATTTGGGTTGAGTTAGCATATGGTATTTTACCATACTCAGCTTATACTATTATAGGGTCTATGTTATATGGTATTTGTACTATAAATATAAGTCTTTTTATATTTAATTTATTACCTATACCAGGGCTTGCTGGTTTTGATTTATTTAGACAACTTAGTCCAAAGAATTTTTATAAGTATGGAATAAAGTTATATGATTATCAAATTGTAATACTTATAGCTATTGTTTTTTTAGGAAGATATATTCTGTCTTATCCAGTTATATATATATATAGATTTTTTGCGCTGATATCAGGTTTAGTTTTAGGAATATTCTTTTAAAGAAATGATGTGTCATATGCATTGACACATCATTTTTTATTTACAGGGAAAGGAATATAATATTTATATCCTTTTTTATATTGATTTAATAATTAATTCTTTTCCGTAGATTTCTTTAAATCTTTCGCTTGCCCTAAGAGCTTGACGGACTTCAAAATCCACATCAATATCAGAATGAACATTAATAGTTACTGTTTCTTCGTCAAAGGTTACATCAAGATCCTTTACGGCTCCTACTAAACTTCTATCTAAGCCCTCAGCTATTTTTAAAAGAACACCAATAGTCTTAGCAATTTTAAAGTCTAATTGGTTAATTATAGCTGAAAAAGGTGATATTGGAGTTGTGTAACTATTAAATCTGTGAGATGCAGCTATAGCAGCACTCATAAGAAGTTCTTTATGAGTTAATCCATTTATAGTTGAATTCAAAATTATATAAAAGGAGTGCTTATGGTGGCCATAATAATTTATACTTATACCACAATCATGAAGCATTGCTGAAGTTTTGATAATATTATAAAATTCATCTCCTAAATGATGTAAAGGTCTTAAAGCATTATATAAAGAATACGTTATGTTAAAAACATTTTTTGCATGATTTTTATCTCCATTAAGTGTATCTAATATTCCGTTAATGCTGTAATCTAGAATATCACTTGGAATAGAGTAGTTTTCCTTTAAATATTCATATATTAAACCTTCCCGTAAGCCTCTGCCAGATATAATAATTTTATTGCACTGTACAATATTTGAAATCCTCTTAAAGATAGCAGTTCCGCCAACTATAATATCAGCAAGTTCTGGATCAATTCCTTCAAGCTTTTGCCTTTGTTTAAAGTCTTTGCATTTCAATAAATTAAAGATTTCTTGAACATCAATATCTGTAAGTTCATAATTGTGAACTATATCAAAAGGATATCTTTTCCTTGCTCTATCAATTTTACCAACAGTTCTTATAGTGGATGCTATGCCAATTATAGATTGAAATTTAGTTTCCTTTAACCACTCAATACTTTCAATTTCCTTTGATAAGGCTTCGAATGCATTATTTAAGTCATTAGGTAATATTCTATCCTTTAGATTATAATTATAAGTGAAGTTCACACTCCCAAGTGGAATGGTGATACTTTTTATAATATCATTTCCATGTACCCAAGCTAGATGAGTATCTGTGCCAGCAACCTCAACTAATAGAGAGTTTTCTATATAAGTACTTCTTCTTACACCTAAAAAGTTGTAGAAAATTTCTTCCTTACAGCTTAAAACACGAATGTCTATGTTTAATTCTTCTTTTATGCGTTTAATTAATGTATCTTTGTTTTTAGCTTCCCTTAATGATTCTGTAGCTACAGCAAAGATTCTACTTGCACCTGAGACTGTACATAATGACTTATACGCTCTCAATGTTGAAAGTATAATATTTAAGTTTTCGTTACAAATACAGTAATCATTAACTAAATCATAACACAATCTAACTGATGTTTTTAGTTCATCAATTATTTTAAAATATCCATTTTCATTAACTTCAGTCAACATAAGTCTAAGAGAACTTGGACCTATATCAATGACACCAATCCTATCCATATTAACTCCTTAATTAAAATAATTTTAAATATTAATATAAACTATTATATCATTTATAATAATAAAGTATAGGGACGTTGATATAGATTTTATATTGACAATAAATCTCTCATTTATGTATAATGTTGATATTGTAAATATATATATTAAAATCTATGAAAAGAAGAGTACTGTATTCGATTCTTTTAGCGAATAAGGGATGGTGTGAGCCTTATAAGATAGAATAATAGGAAGAGAGCCTTGGAGATAGCTACTGAAATTTAAGTAGGATAGTTCGTTTGCTGCGTTAAAGCATTGAGTGGCATTTAATGCAATCAGAGTGGTACCGCGGATTTATCCGTCTCTTATATTATTTAAGAGGCGGTTTTTTTATTTATAACAATAAAATACAAGGAGGATAAAAAATGGATTATAAGAAGAAAGTTGCTGAAGCTATAAGTAAGCATGTTGATATGGATGTTGAAAATATTGAAAAATTAATAGAAATTCCACCTAAAAGTGAAATGGGAGACTATGCTTTTCCATGTTTCCAATTAGCAAAAGCTTTTAGAAAAGCTCCAAATATGATTTCAGAAGAATTAAAAGAAAAAATAAGTGGTGAAGGATTTGAGAAAGTAATTAATATAGGACCATATGTTAATTTCTTTGTTGATAAGAGTGAATTTACTAAAAACACAATAGATAAAATATTATCTAAAGGTGATGAATATGGTTCAAGTAATATTGGAGAAGGTAAGACTATATGTGTAGAATATTCATCTCCTAACATTGCTAAACCTTTCCATGTAGGACACTTATTTACTACAGCTATAGGTAATTCTTTATATAAGTTGTTTAAAAAAGAAGGATATACTGTAGAGGGAATTAATCACTTAGGTGATTGGGGAACACAATTTGGAAAGCTTATATCTGCATATAAAAGATGGGGAAATGAAGAAGCATTAGAGAAAAATGCTATAGATGAGTTATTAAGAATATATGTTAAGTTCCATGACGAAGCAGAAAAAGATCCAGCATTAGAAGACGAAGGAAGAGCTTATTTTAAGGCTTTAGAAGATGGGGATAAAGAAGTAGAAGCTTTATGGAAGAGATTCAGAGACTTAAGTTTGAAGGAATTTGAAAGAATATATAATGTATTTGATGTTAAATTTGATTCATATGCTGGGGAAGCCTTTTACAATGATAAGATGGATGTAGTAGTTGATGAATTAAAAGAAAAAAATCTTTTAGTTGAAAGTAATGGTGCTCAAGTAGTTATGCTAGATGAGTATAATATGCCGCCATGTATAGTTTTAAAAGGTGATGGAGCTTCAATATATGCAACAAGAGATTTAGCAGCAGCTATGTATAGAAAGAAAACTTACGATTTCTATAAGAGTATATATGTAGTTGGAAGCCCTCAAGCATTACATTTTAAGCAAGTATTTAAAGTTCTTGAGCTTGCAGGACATGAATGGGCAAATGATTGTGTTCATGTAGGATTTGGATTAGTTAAGTTTGCAGATAGAAAGCTTTCAACTAGAAAGGGTGAAGTTATACTATTAGATGACTTAATAAAGGAATCTGTAGATAAAACTTTAGAAGTAATCAATGAAAAGAATCCAAATTTAGAAAATAAAGAGGAAGTAGCTAAGAAAATAGGAGTAGGTGCAATAGTATTCACTTATCTAAAAAACTCAAGAGAAAAAGATATTGTATTCGATTGGAAGGAAATGCTTTCATTTGAAGGTGAAACAGGACCTTATGTTCAATATTCTTATGCTAGAGCAAATAGCATATTAAGTAAGGTTGATGAGTTAAAAGGAGTTGCAGATTATTCAAAATTAGATTCTAAGGAAGAATTTGAATTAATTAAATCTCTAGAAAGCTTTGGAAAACAAATTCACCAAGCAACAGAAAAATTAGAACCATCAATAGTTACTAGATATGCAATAGAAGTTGCTAAGTTATTTAACAAGTTCTATAATGCACATTCTGTATTAAATTTAGAAGACGCAGGATTAAAAGAAGCTAGAATTAATTTAGTTAAAGCTACATGTCAAGTAATCAAGAATTCTTTAGCTTTAATTGGAATAGAAGTAGTAGATAAAATGTAATAAAGATAGTAAGCTTACAGTGAATATAGTTTTTGCTGTAAGCTTAATTAATTTTAAGAATAATTTGTTAATAATATAAAAAAATAATAAACAGTATTAATAATATATGAGAAAGCATGATATATTTTTAATGAAAATGAAAGGAGAGGTGATAGTATTTTTAAAGATAATAAATATAGAGATTTATTGTTAATTGTTATTATAAGCATATTAGTTTTATTGATTGGATATAAATTGGTGGAGAATTCTTATTATTTTTTCAAAATAATAAGAAAGCTATGGGCATTATTATTACCTGTAGTTTATGGATTTGTTATTGCATATATATTAAATCCATTAGTTAAGAAAATAAGGAAGAAGTTTAAAGTTAGAGAAGGAATAGCAATATCAGTTTCTTATTTATTTTTGATTGCACTAATAATAGTAGTGGCTATATTTTTTATACCTAGTATGATTAATAGCTCTACAGAAATATCATCAAAAATACCTTCATATATTAATGAAGCACAAGGGTGGATTAATAGTGTTTTAGATAATCAAGCTATACATGATATTATAGCAAATACAGGAGCAGTTAATGATGTTAATGAATTGATAGCAGGTCTGGGTACTATAACAGTAACAATAATAGAAGGAGTAGTAGGGTGTATATTTGCCTTTTCAAGCCAATTAGTAAAGCTGTTTTTAGGATTATTAATATCAATTTATGTATTAATTGATAAGGACAGAATAATTATAGAATCTAAAAAACTTCTATTTTTAATATTTAAAGAAGATAAATCTAAAAAAATAATTGAAGCTTTAAGAATTTATAATAATATGATAGGTGCATATATTGGGATTAAGGCTATAGACTCTACAATTATAGGAATAATGGCTTTAATATTATTAACTATAGTTAAGTCTGAATATGCATTTTTACTTGCTATAATAGTTGGAGTTACTAATATGATACCTTATTTTGGTCCATTTATAGGAGAAATAGTTGGATTTTTATTCAATGTTTTTGTATCTCCAGCCAAGGGGATAGTTGTATTCTTGGTTTTATTAGCACTTCAGCAATTTGATGGATGGTATCTAGATCCAAAACTCATAGGAAATAAGGTTGGGGTAAGACCTCTATTTATTATAATAGCAGTTATAATTGGAGGAGGATTCTTTGGTGTTATAGGAATGCTTCTTGCATCTCCTACAGTAGCTACATTAAAGATTTACTATGAAAGATTAATGAAGAGAAATAAAGAAATAATTAAGAATGCAGAAAAGGCTTAAAGGATTATAAAAAAATATAAGTAGGACCTGTTTTGAGGCAGTTCCTACTTGTATTTTTTTATCTTTAGTGCATTTGAATTATCTTTATACATAGGGCAATGATCAGAACAGCTTCCACAGCTACAACTACCTTTAGAAGATTTATGAAAAGTTTTAAATAGTATATATGCGGCTAAAGCAACAATGACTAATGTGATTAGTATCTCCATGAGAACACCTTCTTCTTATAAATTTTAATTTAATATTATGTATTTTTAAGCCTGTCCTATTACTAGCTTAATTAAATATGATTCGTTAGATAACTTCATTAAATGAATATTGAAAATCATTATCATAATTTAATGATATCAAACTGTTAAATAATAATCAATCATATATGAAATTAAATAAAATGATTTTAAGTTATATATATTTTTTATGAACATAATAAGAATTACATAATATTATAAAAGTATGGAGTATTATAATTTTATTCTATATTCTTATAAAAGGTGGTATAATGTTATAAGATAAATAAAGGAATTAAAAGGTGATAATGATAAGGAAGAAAGAGTGGTAGTGTGATTATAAGAGAGAATATAATAGAGATAAATTCCGCAGATAGAGAATTTATGCTGAAAACAGATGATATAAATAGAGAGCCTGAAGAATTGATTTTTTTTGACTTAGAGCATTATGTGTATAAAAAACCTAAATGTATAGGCGTATTTGGAGCTTGTATATTTGAAGATAATAAACTTTTTGTGACTCAGTATATGATTGAAAATAAATATGAATCTATACAAATATTAGAATTAGCAAAGAAATATTTCTTAAAGATGAAAAATAAAGGGAAAAAAGCTATCGTCACCTTTTCTGGTAACAATGATTACACAGTAATAAACTATTTATTTAAAAAATATGGTATAGAATTTAATTTCTCTAAAGAGTTCGAAGATATAGATATTCAAAGGGAATATGAAAAGGCAATGAATCATTCTATAGGACTAAAAAACTTAGAAAAAGATTTTGATATCCATAGAGAAGGTGAAGTAATAAGTGGATCAAATCTTGCAAAAACTTTCAATAAAGTATTAAAGGATAAAGATTATATATTAAGAATGCCTAAAGAAAAGATAGAGACAATATTGTTATACAATGAACAAGATGTTACTAATTTATATAATATATATATGCTTTGGAATGCTTATGTTAAGAAGGAAGATGAAAAACAAATAATCGATGATAAATATAGTGTACAAGATAAATCAAATGAAGAATTCTTAGATGCTGAAACTGGTGAAATAATAGAACTAAATAAAAAGGAAATTTTGAGTAACCAAGAAAATGCTATAGGAGAATAGATATATATATTTATATATTAATTTAAGAATTATATTCTTAAATGATAGATGCTCCTAAAGAATTAGGAGCATCTATCATTTTAAAGAAGTTTTAATGGACTTACCATCTGAGGTAATTATTATAGATCCATTTATATCAGTTCTATATATTTTTGTATCTTCGATTTTTTCTAAAGTTTCCTCGCTTGGATGACCGTAACTATTGTCTTCTCCAACTGAAATTATTGTTATCTTAGGGTTAACCTTATCTAAAAAGTTTTTACTAGTGGAAGTAGATGAGCCGTGATGTCCTATTTTTAGTATATCGCTTTTAAGATTGAAGGCTTTGTTAATTACTTCTTCTTCAGTATCTTCTTCTGCATCTCCAGTAAATAAAAATGAATTATTACCATAGGAAATTTTAATTATAGGTGAATAATTATTTAAGTTATCATAGACATCTACGCTTGGTGAGAAAACTTCTACTAAAGTATTTTTTCCAAGATTTATATTACTATTATTAGCTTTTAATATTTTTATCTTGAGGTTTTTTCTTGATAATGATTCAGCCATACTTTCAAATGCTGACGTATTACTTTGAGCTTTAGGGGAATAAAAGTTAATTATTTTATAATTATTAATAATATAATTCATATTGCCAATATGATCTTCATGAGGATGAGTAGCAATCACATAATCGAATTGAGGAATATAGATTGAATCTAAATATTTAATTAACTTATTTTTTTCACTTCTTGATCCAGAATCTATAAGTAAATTCTTGTTATTAACTTGAATTAATACTGCATCTCCTTGTCCAACATCTATGAAATGAACTTTTATTTCATTAGAATTACTTGAATTGTTTTTAAATAATTCCTTTATTAAGAAGATACTAAGTATAATTAATAATAATATAAGTATATTTTGCAGTTTTTTTATTAATTTAAATTTTCTAATCATTTAATCTCCTAATGAAAAATAAAATTATATAAAGTGGTTTCATATATGTATTATGGACATAACATAATTAAAATATAATTGAAGAAAGAAAAATTACCCTTTATAATATAGTAGGATGAAATATAATATAGGTGGTGAGTTAAATGAAATTTTATAAAGTCATAAGTTATGGATTTTATATGTTATTTATGCAATTTAAAGCGATTAAACGTTGGTATATAGAAAAAACTAAGGGGGAAAAAGCTGCAATTGACTATAGTGGAAAAGTAGGAGAAGATTGGGCGAGATACACAATTCATAATGCACTTAATATGAATGTTACTGTTGTTGGTAAAGAAAATATACCTAATGAACCATGCTGTTATATAGGTAACCATACAAGCATATTAGACATTCCAATATTGATTGATTCAGTTGGTAAGTGTATGGGATTTGTAGCAAAAAAAGAAATGGTTAAGGCTCCAGTGCTTGGATATTGGATGAAGCATTATAATTGTGTTCCATTAGATAGAGAAAATGCTAGGGAAGCGATTAAAGTTATAAGAGAAGGTGCAGATAATATCAAAAAGGGATATAGTATGGCAATTTTCCCGGAAGGGACTAGGAGTAAGGATGGGAAGCTTAGAGAATTTAAAAAAGGAAGTCTTAAGCTTGCAACTATGGCAAAAGCACCAGTTGTTCCAGTTTCGATTGATGGAGCTTATAGAGCATATGAAATTGATGGTAAATTTAAAACAGCAATGGATGTTACAGTAACATTTGGTGAGGCTATTTATACTGATAAATTAAGCAGAGAAGAAGAAAAACAATTAATGGAAAAAGTTAGAGAAGTAATATCAAAAAATCTTAAATAGAATACAATAATAAGAGCTATGTTATTAATTTTATGACATAGCTCTTATTATCGAACAATAAAGTGGATAATAAGAGTTAATATTCGATATAACGTAAACTATATTTAATAATGACATAAAAATATTCGAGAAAAAATAATAACCTATTAAAATTTATAATATGAATTTCATTGATTACGTTTACTTTTATATGGATTATTAATAATTAATAAATTTTATAAAAAATGAAAAAGTTTCTTTCAAAACTTGCAAATTATATGTTATAATATAAAAAAATAAGGATGAAATGAAATTTTGCAATGAAGTATATTTCAAAAAGGGGGCAATCATGCGTAAAGAATTTTCTATGAGCAATGATAAAGTATTAATTAATTTTACTGCTAAGTATTGTAGTACATTTGAAGAGTTAGTTGAAAGTCAAGGATTTACTAGAGTAATAGAAAATTACTTAAGTAAATCAAAAAGGAAGGTTTCATTAAGTTGGAGATACTTAGTAGAAACTTTGGAGACAGAAAATATAAATGAAATAACAGCTAACTTAATAAAGATATTTAAGTATTTTACAGTTATGAATGTTGAGGAAATAGTTGAAACTAATCCTAAATACAAGGATTTATTTTTAGATAAAGATAGATTCATAGCTTTAATCGAGGATTTATATTTATTCTGGAGAACGTTGGAAAGATATACTATTGTACACAGCAATAAGCTAAGAGAAGGATTATCAGCGGTTAGCTTTACACAAGCGAATTCTTCTTTATCTAATTTGATATTAAAATTATATAGAAAAATTGAGAAGAATATATTAGGATATAAACCAAATGTATTTAGACAAATACCAGTTGGGGGAAATGCTTCAGTTATAATAAATAAAGTATTATGGCCATTACCAAAAGGATATGAAGCATTAGAAGATATTGAGTTTATAGATAGTATATTATTAGAAACACCATTTATAACATATCCTAAAAAGAATACAAGAAGCGGAATGTTTACAGAAGTGGATGTTAACCCATTGGAGAAAGCTACTTTAAATAAGGAGCACTGGTTCTGTTATCCTGCTAAGGTTGGGGAATTAATTGCATTTATTTATTTCCATAGAGATTATATGCAGCATGGAATTACATTATGTAACTTATTCGAAATGGCAAGAGTAGAAGAATATAGAGGTAAAAAACCAGATTTAGTTTATATCTTTGGTGCTAATGATGATAGTGGAGAAAAGAAAACTGTATTTTATGATGATAAAGAGAATGATATAATGGTGGGATATGTTAATCATTCAGAAGAGATAGATTACTTTGGATATATGAAGAAGATGACATTAACACTTCATAATTTAGTTATGATTAAGAGAGGATATTTACCAATTCATGGGGCAATGGTAAATATTGAACTTAAAGATGGAAAGACAGCTAATGTAGTAATTATGGGTGATAGTGGTGCTGGAAAGTCAGAAAGCTTAGAAGCATTTAGAACTCTAAGTGAAGATTACATCAGTAATATGACTATTATATTTGATGATATGGGAACATTTAAAGAAATAGATGGAAAAATTATTGGTTATGGAACTGAAATTGGTGCCTTTGTAAGGTTAGATGACTTAGATCAAGGGTATGCATTTAAAGAGATAGATAGAAGTATCTTTATGAATCCAGATAAGATTAATGCTAGATTAGTTATGCCTGTTGCACCATATAAAGAAATTGTTAAAGGCTATGAAGTAGATCTATTCCTATATGCTAATAACTATACTGAAGTAAAAGAGGGAGAAAATTCAATTGAGTATTTTAAGACTCCAGAAGATGCAATAAATGTATTTAAATCAGGTGCTAGAATGGCTAAAGGAACTACATCAGAAAAGGGGCTAGTTGAAAGTTATTTTGCAAATCCATTTGGACCAGCACAAAAGCAAGAGGAGACTAATGTATTAATAGATAGATATTTTGAGTCTATGTTTAAGGGAACAGTTAAAGTTGGTCAAATTAAAACTTGCTTAGCTTTAGAGGGTAAGGAAAAAGAAGGTCCTAGAGAAGCGGCAATAGAACTATTTGATATAATAAAAAAATTAAAATAAATAAGTTTATAACTTAATAATAAAAAATAAAGTTTAGGGGAGTTTATACTCCCTTAAACTTTATTCATTCGAGCCCATATATTTACTTTTTGCAAAAAATGAAAGTGAATATAATCCGGCTATTCCCACTAATGCATAAATTATTCTTTCTAAAGCGGGCATGAATCCAAATAAACTATTAACTAGATTATATTGGAAAAATCCGATTAATCCCCAATTAACAGCTCCAATAATAACTAGAATAAGAACAATTGAGTCTAATATCTTCATAAAAATCCTTCCTTTCATTGGTTATGACAATAGTTTAACCAGTAAAAGAAGTTTTATGCGCTATATAGTTATATTTCTGTCAATAGGTTGATTTAAAGAAATGATAGTATCAGTTCTTTGTATTCCATCAATTGAATTGATTTTATTTAGTAATATATCTTGAAGATCAGTTATGTTTTTGCATACAACTTTAGCAAAAACACTATAGTTACCAGTAGTTAGATGTAATTCTACAACTTCTTTAATCTTTGATAATTCTTCAAAAACTGAATCAAAAGAAGATGTCTTGTCTACATATATTCCAACAAAACAGCATACGTCATAACCAAGCTTAGGTAAATTTAATAGAATTCTTGTACCTTTAATTATACCAAGTTCTTCCATTTTCTTCATTCTAACATGAATAGTACCACCACTAACATGACATATTCTAGCTATTTCTAAGTAAGGAGTTCTACAATCTTTTATTAATAATTCTAATATTTGATAATCTAATTCGTCTAATTGGTTAGTTAGGTTTAAACTCATGAAACCACCTCATTTAACATTTTTATAATTACTTCCTATATTTTATCAAAAAATTATTTAAAATAGAAGCGAAATATAATAAATTTAATAAATAAAATCTTTTATATTAATATATTACTAAAATTTAACTATTAGTCGAAATATATACATATAAACTTTTAAGTTACAAATAATTAAATTTATATAGCTTGAAAACATAGAGAATTTCTTTTAATATATAATATAGAAGCATTTAAAGGAGGATTATACCGTGGGCGACATATTATTAACTATAGCATACTTTGCAATTACTATCGGATTAATGGTTTTATTATTTATAATTGGAAGAAAGTATGTATATTCAAAGGTAAGAATAAATAAATGGATTCCATTAGCTATTTCTATAGTATTATTTGTAGTTCAATTTATTGTTAGAAGTCAGAACGTTTGGATAACTATGGCATTTACTTTAGTTATACTTTGGTTCTTTATGTGGTTTATGGACATACAAAACACAGGGGGACCTAAGAAAAAAGAAAAGAAAATTGAAATTAGACCTAAGGCTAAGCCTAATAGAGTAAAACATATGCAAAATCAAAAAAAATAAAATGCTTATAAATAAACATGGCAATTCATAAAGAAATGCCATGTTTGTTTAATTTATAAGACTATTTTCACTTATAAAGATTGGAGAACTACAAGCTATTCTATTATCATCTTGTATTATTTTAATAACATACCAAGTTTCATTATTATCTTTTTTATGCTCATATAAATACTTAATACTATTTAAATTTATATTTTCTATATTTCTTATAATTTTACCATGATTACTAATTATTTGAATTTCTTTGATTTTATATTTAATATCTTCAGCAAAAATCATAAATCTTAGTTTATTTGAAGATATAAAAATCTCTTCCCCCATAAAACCATCATTTATTGTAAAATGAAATTTTAAGTATCTAGATTCTGTTGAATAAGTTCTTCTTTCTCTAAAAGCTGAAATAATATCAGCTGTTGATAGATTATTGCATATGCAAGCAGTCAAGTTCTCAGAATCTCCAAATGGGAATATATGATTAGTTTCTTTGCTTATAGTACCAAGCTGCCAACCAGAATCTAATAAACTAAAATAATATTTATCGCCACGTATTAGTTTATTATTAGAATCTTTATGACTCACTTCAGCAGAAGTAATGAGTTTATTTAGTACTTCATTATATGGAATTAGCTTTACATTCCTATTCGGTATATTAATTGATATAAAAGCATCTATGTTATTTAACATCCATAATGTAAAAATTTTGAAGTCTGTAATTGTACTAGTGAAAAAGTTGTTGCTGTGAATAATATTAATATCTCCATATGAATTAGTGCTAGATTTAAAGCCTACTAGTGGAATAAAGTCACTATTTTTTTTTCGCATTCTAGCAGCATAAATCTTACTGGCTTGAAATTTAGAGTATTTACTGTCTTTTAGATTTACTTCTTCAGAAAGATAAGAGTTATGATCTGTTATAAACATAAAATTTAAACCAATTTTAAATGCGTATTCAAAAGCTTCTATGGGAGAACCCTTGCCAGTTGAATATCCTGTATTGTAATTGGGAATTCCATAATAATATTTAATATTAGATTTATCAAAGTCGTTTATATTCTTACTTTTTTTTCTACCCAACTTAAGCTCCTTAATAAATTACTATATATTATATATAGTATTTAATAAGTAGAAATAATGACAAGAATATCAAGGAGTGATAAAATATCTTTAAATATATTAAATAGGAGGGTATGAGATGATTTTAGATTTTAAAGGTATTAGACCAGTCATAGATGAGACTTGCTATATTTCAGAAAGTGTTGATATAATAGGAGAAGTTGTTATAGAAAAAAACGCTAATATTTGGTTTGGAACTACTATAAGAGGAGATATGAGTAAAATTCATATTGGAGAAAATACTAATATTCAAGAGAATTCAGTTGTTCATGTTGATTTTGATTGTGAAACTAACATAGGAAAAAATGTAACAGTAGGACATAGAGCTATTATTCATGGATGTACTATTGCAGATAATGTTTTAGTAGGCATGGGATCAATAATACTAAATGGGGCAAAGATAGGAAAGAATAGTATTATTGGAGCTGGCTCATTAGTAACTCAATATAAGGAATTTGAAGAAGGTGTTCTTATTATGGGAAGCCCAGCTAAAGTTGTTAGAAAGCTTACTGAAGATGAAATAAGAAGTATAGAGCAGTCTGCTAAGAATTATGTAGAAATTAGCAGAAAATACTTATAAATCAGGAGGAAAAATGATTAATATAGGTGAATATAATTTATTAGAAGTCAAGAGAGAAAAGGAATTTGGTTATTACTTAGGTGATGGTGGTAAAGTAGACGTTTTATTACCTAAATCAATTGCTGAAGGAAAAGAAATTAATGTTGGGGATAAATTAGAAGTTTTTGTATATAGAGATTCAAAAGATAGACCAATTGCAACTTTTAAAAAGCCGTTAGTAACAGTGGGCGAAGTTGGGTATTTAAAAGTAGTTTTTCAAACAGAATTTGGAGCTTTTATAGACTTTGGACTAGACAGAGATATATTTGTACCTTTAAAGGAGCAAAGATATAAGTTACATACAGGAAGTAAATATTTGTTTTATATATATTTAGATAAAACAGGTAGATTAGCAGCAACTACAGATGTTGAAAGTTATATATTAAATGCAGGTGAAGAAGGTAAGGAATTTAAGATTGGTGATGAGGTAGTAGGTCAAGTTTACGGTAAAACTCAAGGGGGCACAGTACATATCGCCATTGATTCCAAGTATAGAGGATTAATTTTACCTAATGAATATTATACTGAAATATATCCAGGAACTGAAATGAAACTTAGAGTTAAAAGAATATATGAAGATGGCGTTATTGGATTAACTCCAAGACAAACTAGATTAAGTGAAAGAGAAAAAATTCAAGAAGATATATTAAAGTATTTAAAGAAAAATGGTGGATTTATGCATTTTAATGATAAATCTAAACCAGAAGATATAAAGGCTACATTTAATACTAGTAAAAACTACTTTAAAATGGCTCTTGGTGGATTAATGAAAGAGGGAAAAATAGTTCAAGAAGAAGAAGGAACTAGATTGAAATAATAAAAGGTAGTATTTTGTTAATAGTATATAATTAATGACAGTAAGGTAAGTTATAAAAGATATAACTTACCTTATTATTATTATGCATTTACAAATTCTTTTAGTTCAGTTAATAGAGTAGTTTCTTCATCATATATTTCTTTTGTCAATACCGAGATTTCTTTTAATAAGTTTCTATTTAATGTTTCTGATAACTTCCATAGTAAATCCCCTACAGAATCCCATTTATTTGATATAGCTATATATTTGTTTCCTATTTCTTTAAATTCCTCAATTTCTACAATATCACATGCTTGTATTAAGAAGTCTCCATACATTTTTCTAAATATGCCTCCACCTGTTCCACCATCAGCGCTTATTTGGAAATAGTTAGTAATGCCTACAGAATTCAATTTTTTATTATCAAATTTATCCCACTTTAAGACTTCCTTAGAAAACTTTTTTATTCCATTCAGTCCTAATAATTGTGCCGGAGGATTTAACATATTTTCACAAGTTTCATTTATTGCTGCAAAAATAATAGATTTTGTTATAGCAGTTTTTTCATTAAAGTTTATATCAAGATATTTGTTTTTAGAAGGAAATGGCTTATGATTGCTACTACGAGCCGTCTCTATTTGTGTATAAGATACTAAGTGAAAATCTTCTGCAATATTTCCTTTAGGAGTTCTGATCGCATAGTCAGAATTGTCTCTATCACTTATATAGAAATTTTGATTTTCATAGTCATATCCAAATATAACTATAGCATGTCCACCAAAATGGTTATCTTTTCCTAAATTTAGATAATCAAGATAAGCCATATCAGCATATACTAGAACTGGTTTGTTCTCATCTAGAAGTTCAATGGTTTTATCAAAAGCAGACTTATATTTTCTACTTGATTTACATTTGATTTCAATATTAAGTCTTTCTCCAAGCTTTTTCTCAAACTCAAAAGGCATTGTTCTTCCAGCTAGCATAGGTGATTTTTCAAGGTTTATATAACAAAATGATAATCCAGAACCAATACCAAAAATCATTTCCTCGGTCATATGATAATTATAATAGTCAAATATTTGTTTTAATGCACTTGTAATGCAATGTTTACCACCTGTAGGTTTGAATTTATCAACTATTTTTTTCATTTTGATGCCTCCTTTTTATACATAGTACCATCTATAATAAGACATCATTATGTCATATTATTAATAAATAAAAAATATTTTCGTACATTGTTGACTTTAATACTTTATCGTGATAAAGTATTAGATAAGGAAAGCGATAAGCGGAAAATAAAAAGGGGGATTTAATTATGAATATGAAGGTTAAGAAAAAAGTTTTATCATTGGCATTGATGGCTATATTGCCAATTACATTAATATCATGTGGAGAGAAAAAAGCTAGCAATTCACTAGAAAAGGAAACTTTGATACTTGGTTTTGATGATACTTTTGTACCAATGGGGTTTAAAGATGAAAATGGAGAATATACAGGTTTTGATATAGATCTTGCAAAAGAAATGAGTAAGAAGCTTGGAAAAGAAATAGAGTTTCAGCCAATAGATTGGAGCATGAAGGAAACAGAACTTAATAACGGAAATATAGATTTTATTTGGAATGGATATAGTGTTACTGAAGAAAGAAAAGAAAAAGTAGAATTTTCAAATTCTTATTTAAATAATAGACAAGTTATAATAACATTAGCTGATTCTAAGATTAATTCTAAAGCGGATTTAGCAGGGGCTGTGGTTGGAGCACAAAATCAATCAAGTGCTGTTGATGCCATAGAGGCTGATGGAGATATAGTATCAACATTTAAAGATGGACAAATAGTAACATTTGATACTAATAATGATGCATTTATGGATTTAGAAGCTGGAAGATTAGATGCAATAGTAGCAGATGAGATACTAGCTAAATATTATATTAATCAAAGAGGTGCTGAAAAATATAAGGTTTTAGATGAAGACTTTGGTGATGAAGAATATGCGGTAGGCATGAGAAAAGAAGATAAAGAATTAGTTGAAGCATTTAATAAAGCCTTTAAGGAATTAATAGATGAAGGAATAGCAGGAGAAATTTCAGAAAAATGGTTTGGAGAAGATATTATAGTTAAATAGAAGTATAGGTGGTGTTTACTTTGGAATTAATAAATGAAATAATAGCTTTTTTACCTCAAGCATTAGAAGGTCTAAAGGTAACAATTAAAATTTTTGCAATAACATTAATATTATCAATACCTTTAGGAGTAATAGTTGCACTTGGAAGGGTATCAAAAATTAAGTTAATTAAATCATTAACAGGGATATATGTATTAGTTTTAAGAGGAACACCTTTATTACTTCAAATATTATTTATATTTTTTGGATTACCATTATTAAATATAAATATTCAAAGATTTCCAGCAGCTATATTAGCCATGGTATTAAATTATGGAGCTTATTTTGGTGAAATATTTAGAGCAGGAATTTTATCAATAGATAAAGGACAATTCGAAGGTGCAGAAGTTTTAGGGCTTAGCAAAAAGGATACATTCTTTAGAATAATAATGCCTCAAGCATTAAAAAGGATATTTCCACCTGTAGCAAATGAAGTTGTTACTTTAGTAAAAGATACAGCTTTAATATATGTTGTTGGCTTAGACGAATTATTAAAAATAGCAAAGATAGCAGCTAATAGATTATCGTCTATTATGCCTTTTGTAGTAGTTGCTGTTGTATATTTAATTTTTAATGGATTAATAACGAAATTATTAGAATTTATAGAAAAGAAATTTAGTTACTATGAATAGGAGGGATACTATGCTAAGAATTCAAGGAATAAATAAAAAGTTTGGAAATTCAGAAGTTTTAAAAGGAATAGATTTAGAAGTTAATTCTGGAGAAGTAGTAGTAATAGTAGGTCCTTCTGGCGGTGGAAAAACTACTTTATTAAGATGTATAAATGGGTTAGAGTTTTGTGATAAGGGTACTATAGAAATAGATAAAAAATATCTATGCAAGGATGGAGTTTATGAAAATAAAAGTAAATTCAATGAGGCAAGAAGAGAAATTGGACTAGTATTTCAAAGTTTTAATCTTTTTCCACATATGAGTGTTTTGGAGAATTTAATAGAAGCACCTAAAAGAGTTTTAAAACAATCAGAAGAAGAGGCAGTAAAAAATGCAAAGGGAATATTAAATTTTTTAGGTCTTGAAGATAAGATAAATAGCTATCCATACCAATTATCAGGTGGTCAAAAGCAAAGAGTTGCCATAGGTAGGGCTCTAGCATTAAACCCAAAATTAATGTGCTTTGATGAACCTACATCTGCTTTAGATCCAGGATTAACAGGAGAAGTTGCAGAGCTAATAAGGTCTTTAGCAAAGAACGGAATGAGTATGCTTATTATAACTCATGATATGAGTTTTGCTGAAAAAGTTGCAGATAAGATTTATTCTATGAATAATGGAGTATTAACTACTGGGAATTTTTATAAACCAGCAATATAGAATGAAAGAATGAAAGAATGAAAGAATGAAAAAATGTAGAATTATTGATGTAATTCTAAAGGAATTACTGAAAATATAGTTATTTTAGAAACTCCTAAGGAGTTTCTTTTTTACTTTAATGTTAATAGTTACCAATATATTTCTACAAGAGTATATTATTTCTTTTTTTTATGGGAGTATATTCCGAATAAGTGTATAATAAAAGTATAAATTATTACACAATTGTATTATATTCATAATTAAAAACTATATAGGAGGATTAAGAATTTATGAAAAATCAAATTAAATATTATTTAACTGGAATCATTATACTAATATTAAGTTCACCTTTAGCCTATACAACGCTTAATATTATTTATCAAAACAAAAATTTATCTGGGGAATTTGAACCATTATTAAATGGATTTATACATTCATATATGCTAATTGGAGTATTAGTATTTAGTATTGGCTTAATAAATTTATTTGTAGAGCATAAACAAAAGTAATACATTTTGATGAACAATTTTAAACTACTGCGAATTAAAAGTGGATAAATAAATTATCCACTTTCATACTCTCCATTATCAATATAATTTTAAAACAAAGCCTAATTTTACATTTTTGCATTATTAATTTTTACTATTAAGTTTGTAATACTTATGCAGCTTTTTTCTTATCACTTGCTCTAAAGAATATCTTAATTATTTCATTAATTGCAAAAGGAATTAATGAAATTAATATTACAATTCCCCAATCTTTTAAACTTAAAGAATATACTTTAAAGATATCAGCAGTAAAAGGAATAGTTATTATCGCGAATTGTAGCAATATTCCTAGGAGTAATGATCCTATTAACCACTTATTTTTAAATATTCCAATTTGGAATAGTGATTTAGTTTCATTTCTAACAGCAAAGGAGTAGAAAAGTTGTGAAACGCTAAGGACAACAAAAGCCATAGTTTGAGCATGTCTTAATGAATCAGGATATAAGTATTCTCCAAGTAAAAATGCAAATAAAGTGTTTGCACCTATTAATACTCCGTTTATTACTAACAAAATCCCCATTCTTCCAGAAAAAAGGCTTTCTTTTGGGTTTCTTGGAGGTAGTTTCATTACATCCTTGTCACCAGGATCAACGCCTAATGATAATGCAGGAAAACTATCTGTTATTAAATTTACCCAAAGAATATGAATAGGCAAAAGTGGAGATGGCCAGTTCAATAATATAGCTACGAATAAAGCCACTACTTCACCTAAGTTACAACTTAAAAGAAAAATTATAGATTTTTTAATATTATTAAATATATTTCTTCCTTCTTCCACTGCTTTAACTATTGTAGTGAAGTTATCATCTGTTAGTACCATATCAGCAGCACCTTTAGCAACGTCTGTACCAGTAATTCCCATAGCTACACCTATATCTGCTGCTTTTAATGATGGAGCATCATTTACGCCATCACCTGTCATTGATACTATATTTCCGTATGATTTAAATGCTTTTACTATTTTAACTTTATGCTCTGGAGAGACTCTTGCAAAAACTCTATAATTATTTACTATCTTAGTGAACTCTTCTTCTGAGTAGCTATCTATTTCACTTCCAGACATAGCTTCAGAAATATCATTTACAATTCCAAGTTCTTTAGCAATAGCAACAGCAGTATTCTTATGATCACCAGTAATCATTATTGTTCTTATTCCAGCTTTTTTACTTAATTCAATAGAACCTTTTACTTCTTCTCTTGGTGGGTCAATCATCCCCATAAGACCTACAAAAATTAAATCTTTTTCTAAATCATCAATTACTACATGTTCATTATTAATTGTCTTATAAGCTAGGGCCAATACTCTTAAGGCATCATCTGACATTGAATTAGAAGCATTTAATGTTTTTTCTTTTTCTATGTTCGTAAATTCTTTAATTTCTCCATTAACTAATATTTTATTAGAGATTTTTAAAATACTATCTATCGCTCCTTTTGTGAATACATAGTACTTATTTTCATAAGAGTTAACTGTAGTCATAAGTTTTCTATCAGAATCAAAAGGAATTTCATTTATCCTTTTATATGCTTTATTTAAATCTTCTTTAAATATGCTTAGTTTATTTCCTACATCTATTAAAGCAACTTCAGTTGGATCTCCAGTTTGAACACCGTTTTTTGAGGTTGCATCATTACATAAAATCATCCCATGTGTTAGAAGTTTTGTTTCTTTATCGGTAATATTCATATCTTCCAAATTAGATATTTGTCCATTAACGTAGTATTTTTTAACTGTCATTTTATTAATAGTTAATGTACCTGTTTTATCAGAACAAATTATATTAACAGATCCCAATGTTTCAACAGATGGCAGTTTTCTAATAATTGCATTTTCTTTGATCATCCTTTGTACACCAAGTGCTAATACAATGGCTACAATAGCTGGCAATCCTTCAGGAATAGCAGCAACTGCTAAACTTATAGATGTCATAAACATTTCTAGGAAGTCTCTACCTTGGAACATTGATACTATAAACATAAGAATAGAAATGCCAACAGCAGCAAAGCCTAATATTTTCCCCAGCTGAGCTAATTTCTTTTGAAGAGGGGTTGTGTTTTCATCCTCCTCATCAAGCATTTTTGCTATTTTACCAATTTCAGTATTCATTCCAGTGCTAACAACTATACCAAGACCTCTGCCATAGGTAGCTAAGGTAGACATGAAAGCCATATTATGTTGGTCTCCAATAGATACATCCTTATCTTCGAGAATAACATCAGAATTTTTTTCGGAAGGGACAGATTCACCAGTAAAAGCTGATTCTTCTATTTTTAAGTTAGCAGATTCAACGATTCTTAAATCAGCAGGAATATATCTTCCAGCATCAATAATTACAATATCTCCTACAACTACTTCTTCTGATGGTATTTCTACAATATTACCATCTCTTTTAACGATAGCTTTTGGGGTAGACATATTCTTTAAAGCTTCTAAAGCTTTTTCAGCCTTAGATTCTTGTATAACCCCTATAATTGCATTAACAAGTATTACTATCAATATAATAATTGAGTCACTAGCTTCTCCTACAATAAATGATATAACCGCTGCTATTAATAAGATATAAATCATAACATCATTAATTTGAGCTAAGAAAAGCTGAAATATAGATTTTTTCTTTTTTCCTTCGATTTTATTTAATCCATTTTTATCTAATCTAAGTTTAGCTTCCGAAGATGAAAGCCCATTTATTAGATTAGTGGATAGTTCATTTATAATTTCTTTAGAATCTTTATTAAACCACATTCAAAAACCTCCATAATTCAAAATTATAATAAAAGACTATATAAATATATTGTCTTTATTTTATTAATATTAATACATATAAAAAAAGTGAGGGAAATAAATTTTATGTTATAATAGTTTTTGAAAGGGTGAACATTATGGAAATAGGAAGAGTCAATAGAAAAGGGATAATAAGTAAAGAGAGAAAAATGATTTCTGAAAAAAAAGATTTTTCTCAGAGCTTTAATCAAGCGAGAGATAGAAAGTCGGAAGAGCAATTAAAAAAGATGATTGAAGATATACATAAAAAAGGAAATAGATTAGTAATTACTAAAACTTATGGAGATGTAATTGCATATAAAAAAATGATAAAAGAGTATTTAGAATCAATTTTAAAGTTCATGTATGATACAAAAAAAGATGTTAGCTTTTGGCAAACGCAGTATTTCATTACAGTAGATACAATAGATAATAAATTAGAGGAGTTAACTGAATCACTCTTAAAAGGTGAAATTGAAAATATAAATATTGCTGCATCGATAGATGAAATACAAGGATTGATTGTGGATATTTATAGATGAATAAACAATACTACCTTGAAAAAAGGTATAAAGAAATGTATTATTAAATAATAATAATTCGCAGTTATATAGGAGGTTATATATGATAAAAAGATTTATTAGCTATTATAAGCCATATAAAAAGTTATTTTTCTTGGATATGTTAGTAGCAACTATCGCAGCAGCTTCTGATTTAGTTTATCCATTGATGACTAGAACATTAGTAAATGACAGTATTCCTAATAAAAATATTAGAATGATTATTATATTTGCAGTTGTTTTAATACTTATTTATTTAATTAAGGCTGCTTGTGCATATTTCATGCAATATTATGGACATGTTATGGGAGTACATATGCAAGGTGATATGAGGAAGGACATGTTCTTGCATTTGCAAAAACTACCTAATAAATATTTCGATAATAATAAAACTGGGGACTTAATGAGTAGAATGATTAATGATCTTATGGAAGTATCAGAACTGGCTCATCATGGACCAGAAGATTTATTTATTTCTCTTGTTATGCTTATAGGATCATTTATCGTATTATGTACAATAAATATTCCATTAACTTTAATTATTTTTGCATTCATTCCATTCATAGTTCTCTTTACATGGAAGCAAAAAAATAGAATGCTTAATGCTTTTATGGAAACTAGGGTTGAAACATCAGCGGTAAATTCAAATCTTGAAAATTCACTTTCTGGAATTAGGATTACAAAAGCTTTTGTATCTCATGAACATGAAATAGACAAGTTTAAAAAAGGAAATAATAAGTTTAAAAAGGCTAGATCCAAGGCGTATAAAGTTATGGCAGAATATGGTGCTGGAGTAGGGTTTGGAATAGATATATTAGACTATATATCATTAATAGCAGGAGGAATATTTACTTATTTTAATTATATTAATCTAGGTGATTTTTTTGCTTATTTATTATATATTAAGCTGTTTACACAACCAATAAAGAAGCTTGTAAGCTTTATGGAACAATACCAAAATGGAATGACTGGTTTTAAAAGATTTATATCAATAATAGATGAAGAAGTAGAAGAGGATGGAAATCAAGAATTAAAAGAAGTTAAAGGTGAAATTGAATTTAAAGATGTTCACTTTAGTTATGATGAAAAAAATATATTAGAGGGAATTGATTTAAAGATTGAGGCTGGTAAGATGCTTGCGTTAGTTGGACCATCTGGAGGTGGAAAGACTACGTTTTGTAATTTGATTCCAAGGTTTTATGATGTAAGTGATGGTGATATTTCTATTGATGGTACAAGTATATATAATGTTACTCTAGAGTCATTAAGAGGAAATATAGGAATAGTTCAACAAGATGTATTTTTATTTACTGGGACAATAAAGGATAACATTTTATACGGTAATCAAGATGCTACTGATGAAGAAGTAATTATAGCGGCAAAAAGAGCGAATATACATGAATTTATAATGAACTTACCAGAAGGGTATGATACCTATATAGGTGAAAGAGGAGTTAAACTTTCAGGTGGACAAAAACAAAGAATATCAATTGCAAGAGTATTCTTAAAGAATCCACCTATTCTAATATTAGATGAAGCAACATCTGCATTAGATAATACAACAGAGTATATGATACAAAAATCATTAGAAGAATTATGTGAAGGAAGAACTACTATAGTAGTGGCTCATAGATTATCCACAATTAAAAATGCTAGCGAGATATTGGTGTTGACTGATAGGGGGATAGAAGAAAAGGGAAGTCATGACGAGCTTCTTGAAAAAGGTGGATTATATAAGGAGTTATATGAATCACAATTTTTAAATTTAAAGAAATAAACTTTAGATATTTGGGGAGAATATCTAAAGAGAATATTGACTAATTTGATTAAAATATAGTAAAATAAACAAAATACCCTGTAGGGGTATAATAGGAGGTAGATTTATATGGTTCAACATGTATCTGAAGTGGATTTTAATGAAGTAGTATTAAATTATGAAGGTGTTGTTTTAGTTGATTTCTGGGCAACTTGGTGTGGTCCGTGTAAAATGATAGCACCGGTAGTTGAAGAGGTGTCTAAGGAAGTTAATAATGCAAGATTTGTAAAAGTGGATGTTGATCAAAATGAAAACTTAGCAAACAAGTATCAAATATCAAGTATTCCAACATTAATGATATTTAAAAATGGTACTCCAGTTGATACTTTAGTAGGATTTATGCCAAAGGATTCTTTAAAAGCTGCTGTAATTAAGCATCTTTAATAGAGGTATTATCTTGGATAAAAGATATGACATAGCAATTATTGGTACTGGACCTGCAGGGTTATCTGCAGCATTAAATGCAAAAATAAGAAATAAAGATTTTATTATCTTTGGCAATAAAAATTTAACTAATAAAATAGTTAAAGCACCTAAAATCAATAATTATTTAGGCTTTTATAATGCTAGCGGTGAAACATTAAAAGAAAAGTTTCAAGAGCATTTAAATTCTATGAATATAGAAATTACTGAAGAAAGAATAAATAGCATATATGCTATGGGAGAATATTTTTCTCTAATGGCAAATGATAAGACTTTTGAAGCTAAAACTATTATTCTGGCTACTGGAATAGAATATACAAGGCCAATAAAAGGTGAAGAAGAATTTTTAGGTAAGGGCGTTGGATATTGTGCAACATGTGATGCACCTTTATATAAAAATAAAATAGTAACTATAATAGGACATAATAAGGAAGCTGAAGATGAAACAAATTATGTTTCTGAAATTGCTGGTAAAGTATATTATATTCCTATGTATAAAGGAAAGTATAATATAAATGAAAATGTGACTTTAGTGGAAGATAAACCAGAAGAGGTTGTTGGAGATTTAAAGGTTAATAAATTAATTTTAAAGAATTCTGAAATAGAAACAAATGCTGTTTTTATTTTAAAAGACTCAATTTCTCCAGGGCAGTTAGTTCCAGGTTTAAAAATTAAAGAAGGTCACATTCATGTAGATAGACTAATGAAAACTAATATACCTGGTTGCTTTGCAGCAGGAGATTGTGTAGGAAAGCCTTATCAATATATTAAATCTGCTGGTGAAGGAAATATTGCCTCTCTTAGTGCTGTTAAATATTTAGATGAGTTAGCTAAGAAATAATTTAAAAATACAGTACATAATGTACTGTATTTTTTGTATAATCTTATTATACTTTTTTAAATTGTAAATTATAATAAGATTATATAAAGAAACAATCATAGGAAAGTTGAGGGAATTATATTTATGAATAATAGACAAAAAAATAGTAAAATTAATCCTTTGCTAGTTGTTGGAGCTATTGCAGGAGCAGCTGCTGTAGCGACCGCTGCAAAAAAGATAAAAGATAATAAGCAAAAGAAAGAATCGTTCGAGAGATTCAGTAAAAGCTTCGAAGAGAATGGAGAAAGACAAGTATATTTTGTTGGAGGTGGCCTAGGATCATTAGCAGGTGCAACATATTTAATAAGAGATTGCAATTTTAAAGGGGAAAATATCCACATTATTGATGGATTTAACATCATAGGGGCAAGTAATGATGGAGGAAATGCAACAAATGGATTCTTTGTCAGTTGTGCTAGAAAGTTAAACGAAAAGACATATGAAAACTTCTGGGAACTATTTAGAAGTGTACCATCAATTGATATGCCAGGAATGAGCGTTACTGAGGAAATATTAAATTTCGATCATTTTCATCCTACTCACGCACAAGCGCGTTTAATTGATAAGCAAGGTAATAAAGTAGACGTAACAAATATGGGATTTAATAATTCAGATCGTATGGCTTTAGGGAAACTAATGATGATGCCTGAGGAAAGATTAGATGATTTAACTATAGAAGACTGGTTTAGGGACACTCCACACTTCTTTACAACAAATTTCTGGTATATGTGGCAAACTACTTTTGCTTTCCAAAAATGGTCTAGTTTATTTGAATTTAAAAGATATATGGAACGCATGATACTTGAATATTCTAGTCTAGATACATTAGAAGGAGTTACTCGTACAACCTATAATCAATATGAATCAGTAATTCTTCCTATAAAAGAATACCTAAGTAAACAAAACGTAGATTTTAGTATAAGAGCTACAGTTACAGATATAGATTTTAAACCAGGAGAGAAAATAACTGCAACAGCAATTCATATAAAAGATGATGAGGGAGAAAAGGTAATAGAATTAAAAGATGACGATATATGTATAATGACCAATGGATCAATGACTGACAATGCAACATTAGGAGACTTCAATACAGCTCCAGAATATAAAACTGAGAATCCATTATCAGCTAAGCTTTGGGAAAAAGTTGCAAGGAAAAAGATGGGGCTTGGAAACCCAATACCTTTCTTCAAAAACCCTGATAATACTAATTGGGAAAGCTTTACTGTAACTTGTAAAGGAAATAAGTTATTAAAGTTTATTGAAAAGTTTTCAGGTAATACACCAGGAAGTGGAGCGTTAATGACTTTTAGAGATTCAAACTGGTTAATGAGTATAGTAGTCCCAGCTCAACCTCATTTTAAAAATCAACCGATGGATACAACAGTTTTTTGGGGATATGGACTTTATACAGATAAAGTAGGTGATTATGTAAAGAAGCCAATGAAAGACTGTACTGGTAAAGAAATACTAACAGAGCTTTTACATCATCTTCATTTTGAAGAGAATATGGATGAAATTATGAATTCTGTTGTTAATGTAATCCCATGTATGATGCCATACATAGACTCTCAATTCCAACCAAGAAAAATGACTGATAGACCTAATGTAGTACCAGAAGGTTCAACTAACTTTGCTATGATTAGTCAATTTGTTGAAATTCCAGATGATATAGTATTCACTGAAGAATATTCAGTACGTGCTGCAAGAACAGCAATATATACTTTATTAGATGTTAAACATAAAGAAGTAATACCAGTAACACAATATAAAAAAGATCCAAAGATAGCATTAAAAGCTATTAGGAAAACTTATAGTTAATATAAAGAATGAATATTATTAACTTTCTATAGGTATGATTTTAGGGACAAAATTTAAACGTGGACCAAATTTAATATTAGAATTCAATAACTCTGAAGCAATTATTTATATTGCATCAGAGTTATTTTTTATAAAATTTATTCTCTAAAGGGAATATGAAGTAAATCTATAAAAAACATAGAAAAATAAAGTAATTAGAGAATAATTTAATTACAAAGCTTTAATTAGTAATGATAATCATTTTCAATAAATATATTATTATGATATTATTTCAATATAATTTAATTTATAAGAGGAGGAAAACGATGGCTAGAAAAAGAAATCCAAGATTTAAAGAAAGTAGAAGACTTGGATTAAATGTCTCAGGACACCCTAAGGCTATGGACAGAGCTTTTAGGGGAACAAGTAGAGCAGATAAGAAATTATCTGAGTATGGAATAAGACTATTAGAAAAGCAAAGATTAAGAGCATATTATGGAGTTCTTGAAAAACAATTTAGAAAATATGTTGAAGAAGCTTTCAAAGTAAAAGATGGAACTACAGGGGAGGCGTTATTAATTAGATTAGAATCTAGATTAGATAATCTTGTTTATAGAATGGGTTTTGCTAGTTCTATAAGAGCAGCAAGGCAGATGGTAAATCATGGCCATATATTAGTAAATGGACAAAAAATTGATATACCATCTTATAAAGTTGAACCAGGTTCTGAGATTTCTTTAAAAGAAAAAGCTCGAAAATCAGCTAATTACATTGAGTATATAAGTAACCATACAAACATTTTACCTTATATTGACTGTAACTTAGAAGAGTTTACAGCTGTATATAAAAGATATCCATTAAGAACAGAAATACCTATACAAATAAATGAAAATTTAATAGTTGAGTTCTATTCAAGATAACTTTTTCTAGTATAACAATTTATATCTTCTTTAAATTAAAGTATATTTTGCCAATACTATATAGTGCAGTATATAGTATAAATCCGCTTTCATAATATAAAGGTCCTTGCAGAAATAATTTCTGAAAGGGCCTTAATTTATATCATTTATTAATTTTACCTTTATTCTTTAGAATATTTAGAAGTCGAAGCATAGTATAATTTGGAATTTATTAATAAAGGATGAGAATATGAAAATAATTAATAAAGTTATATCTGCATTTAGAGGAGATGGAAGTTATATTGAAAGTGCTACTAAATTTATTAACACAAGTGGCTTTTCGAGCAATACTAAATATTTTATCTGGGTAGATTTAAAAAGTTTTAAGGTTAATATTTTTAATGGATCGAAGAATAAGTGGAATCTCCTTCACAGCTATCTATGTACAATAGGAAAAAAATCTACTCCTACTCCAAAGGGAACTTTTTCAGTAGGGATTAAGGGACTCTATTTTGGAGTGGAAAAGGGATATAAATGTTGGTATTATACGCAATTTAAAGGCAATTATTTATTTCATTCTATAATATATAATTTAGATGGGAGTGTAAGAGATGGTAGGCTTGGCATGGCTTTATCTGATGGTTGTGTAAGATTAGAAAAAACAAATGCTAAGTGGATATATGATAATATACCTGAAGGTACTAGGGTATATATTAGTTAAAATTTCTTATTAATCCAATTTCTTTTTTAAATGTTTACAAAAAGACATTGACACTTATACGTTGTAGTGATAATCTGAATTAGTAATTTATTAAGAAATTTTAGAGATTAACTATGAAATTGGAGACAAAAGATGATTAGAATTTTATCAGACTCTTCCACACTTTATTCAATAAGTGAAGGACAAGCAAATAAGGTAGATATATCACCATTAGTGGTAACTATCAATAACAAAACTTATATGGAATATGAAGAAATTAATTCAGAAGAATTTTTAAAATTAATTAATGATGGACATGTTCCTAAATCTTCACAGCCTCCTATAGGTCATGTTTTAGATTTGTATAGTAAGTATCCAGAAGATGAAATAATAAATATTTCAATGGCTGATGGGTTATCTGGAACATATAATTCTGCATGTATGGCAAGAAATATGGACAATAATCCAGATAGAATAGAGGTTATAAATTCTAAAACTTTATGTGGACCTCATAAATATTTAGTAGATTTAGCAGTTAGGTTAGTAGATAAAGGACATAGTAAAGAAGAAATAATAAAAGAGATAAATGACCTTATTGAAACATCAAAATCATTTTTAATACCTCATGATTTTGATTTTCTAGTAAGAGGAGGTAGAATATCATCATTAGTTGGTAAAATTGGAAGTGTAATTAAGCTAGTTCCAATTATGACTCTTTCTGAAGACAAAAAGTCTCTTGTTAAATTTTCTGCTAAGCGTTCATTTAAAAAGGCTATAAAGAAAGTTACAGAGAACTTACTTGAAGAAAATATAGATAGTGGCTATAAAATTTATATATCTCATGCTTCAAATTTAGAATTAGCATCAGAAGCAAATGAGATAATTTCTCAAGAAATAAAAGATGCTGATATAGAGATCAAAGAATTAGGACCTGTTTTTATTACGCAAGGTGGTCCAAGTTGTATAGCTATTCAAGTAATAAAGAAGCATGAAGAATTAAAGTAAGAATTACACACAGTATTTTATTAAAAAATAAAATACTGTGTTTTTTTATAAATAAAATTTATGTTATATATGCAAAATGTAAGAAATAAATAGATTTTTATTGAAAACCTTTTAAATCATACATTATATATATATAATTAAGTAAAACTTGTATTTGGAGGTATGATTGTGGGAATTAAATATATTGAGAAAAATAGAACTTTCAAATTAGATGCGAAAGATACATCATATATTATTGCTATAGTAGATGAGGAAAACTTTTTGGGACATGTATATTTTGGGAAAAAAGTATTAGATGAAGATTTGAACTATTTGATGAGAACAGAAGAGTCTCCATTTATCCCATCTAAAAATAATAGAGATAGAGTTGCTTTTTATGACAGCTTTCCTTTTGAATATTCAAATCATGGAATAGGAGATTTTAGAGAATCTGCAATTAAGGTTTTAGATAAAAATGGACATTCTTATATTAAGCTTGAATATAAATCTCATAACATATACAGGGGAAAGAAAGAATTAAAAGATCTACCTAGTACATTTGGGAATAATGATGATTGTACAAGTCTTGAAGTTATTTGTACAGATGAAAAATTAAACTTAGAAGTCACATTAATATATTCTGTCTTTGAAGAACTAGATGTAATTACTAGAGCTGTAAAAGTTAAAAATCTAGGTGAAGATAATATTACATTAGAAAAAGTACTTTCTACTTGTATAAATCTTGATGGAATCAATTATGATATGATTACATTAAATGGGGCATGGGCTAGAGAGAGACATATTGAAAGAAAACCAATAGGCTATGGCAAACAAGGTATATGTAGCATAAGAGGAGAGTCAAGTCATCAACATAATCCTTTTATAGCAATATTAGATAGAAAAGCTACTGATGATTATGGGGATGTATATGGATTTAACTTTGTTTATTCAGGAAATTTTATAGCTCAAGCAGAAGGAAATCAGTTTAATTCAACTAGAGTCGTAATGGGAATAAATCCAGAAGACTTTAGATGGATACTTAATAAAAACGATGAATTCATAGCACCTGAAGTAGTTATGGTATATTCTAATGAAGGAATAGGCAAGATGACAAGAACTTATCATGACCTATATAGAAATCACTTGATAAGAGGGAAATATAAGGACAAAAAGAGACCTATTTTAATTAATAATTGGGAAGCAACTTATTTTAATTTTAATACTGAAAAATTACTTGATATAGCAAAGGAAGCATCATCTTTAGGGATTGAGATGCTTGTTATGGACGATGGATGGTTTGGAAAACGTAATGCGGATAATTCATCTTTAGGTGATTGGTTTGTAAATGAAAATAAATTAAATGGTGGACTTAAATATTTAGTAGATGAAGTCAATAAACTTGGAATGGAGTTTGGAATATGGGTTGAGCCAGAAATGATATCAGAGAATTCAGAACTTTATAAAAAGCATCCAGATTGGTGTATTCAAATTCCAGGAAGAAAACCAGCACTTTGTAGAGAACAGTATGTACTAGACCTCTCTAGAAAAGAAATAGTAGATTATATATATAATAATATAAAATCAGTTTTATCTAGTGCAAATATAAAATATGTTAAATGGGATATGAATAGACAATTATCAGATTTAGGAAGTCTCTTATTAGATAAGGAGAAACAAGGAGAGTTATTCCATAGATATGTATTAGGAGTTTATAATATGATGGATAGATTCACTAAGGACTTTCCAGATATACTATTAGAAAATTGTTCTGGTGGTGGTGCAAGATTTGATCCAGGAATGTTATATTATAGTCCTCAAATATGGTGTTCAGATGATACAGATGCAATTGAAAGATTAAAGATACAAGAAGGAACTGCAATGGTTTATCCACTATCCACAATAGGAGCACATGTAAGTGATTGTCCAAATCATACTGTTGGTAGGACTACACCATTTGAAACTCGAGGTCATGTTGCTCTTGCAGGAACTTTTGGTTATGAATTAGATGTTACTAAAATTCCAAAAGAAGATAGAGAAATGATTCCGAGGCAAGTTGAAATGTATCATAAGTATAATGATTTAATTAGAAGAGGAGATTATTATAGATTAGAAAATTATTCTGAAAATCATGAAATTGATGCTTGGGAAGTAGTTTCTAAAAATAAAGATGAAGTATTAGTTACATGTATTCAAGTTCTAGGGAGACCAAACTATCACAGTAGAAGGATAAAATTAAAAGGACTAGATAGTAAAAAATTATATGAGAATAAGGAAACTGGTGAAGTATTATCAGGAACTGCTTTAATGAATGCAGGTATAAATTTAACAGGTCTTTATGGCGATTTCAAAGGAAAGTTAATATATTTCAAACAAAAATAAAAAAGAATAGTCTAACATTAATTATTTATAATGTTAGACTATTTTTCAGTTTCTTCTATGATATTTTCGCGATTTAGGAATATCTCATAGAAGGCTTCTAGCCTTAGTAAATTTGCAAATACACTTAACAAATAAGCTGATTCAAGTTTTTTATAAGATTGTATAAAATTATTTTCATTTAAATATTGATTTCTTAGTTCTCTGGCATAAACTCTTCTAATAGATACTACCCATAGGAGCACGTAGCCTATAACTATTATTAATTGACCAAATACAGTTACCTCTGCAGAAGTAATGTCTACCTCGTTATTAGTAATTATGTCATAAATGTCAATTTGAGCACCATAGTAAATTATTAAATAACCAAGTGCATTTAGAGTAGCGGCTAAAGATTCAAGTCTTTCAGTTTCAAAATCTAATTGTCTGATATACTCTTCAATAAATTCATTAAATTCTTCATTGTCCAAGGTAGTATAATACTCCTTAAAATATTCCAAACTATTATATGAAAAAAAATGTATTATTGTTAAAATTAACATTATAGATTCACTATTTTTGAGTGAAATTTAAATCGAGAAAGTTCATATTAATATATTAAAATAACATTTTATTGAAGGAGGACTATTATATGAAGAAACCAATTATAGCAGTTACTGCATTATTTGATGATGAAAAAGATAGTATATGGATGTTGCCTGCATATTTAAATTCTATTATAGAAGCAGGGGGAATACCTATAATGTTGCCATTAGTAGATAATAAGGAAGATATAAAAGCTTTAGCAAATAAATTTGATGGATTTTTATTAACAGGTGGACAAGATATAAATCCTAAAATATATAATGAAAGTAAAGCAAATCATTGTGGTATCATTAGCGATATTAGAGATACTATGGAAGGTATTTTACTTGAAGAAGTTTTAAGTTTAAACAAGCCTATTTTAGCAATTTGTAGAGGCTTTCAATTATTAAACTCTCATTTAGGTGGAAAGTTGTATCAAGATATAAGCATAGAAAAAAACAATGGAAATGGAAGTATCCATAGGCAAGAAAAGCCTTATGATAAACCAGTTCATAAAGTGAAGGTGAAAGAAGACTCCTTATTGTTTGAAATTGTAAATAAAAGTGAGATAAATGTTAATAGTCTCCATCATCAGGCTATAAAAGAGTTGTCATCAAAAGTAGAAGAAGCAGGTATTACTGAAGATGGGCTTATAGAAAGCATTTATTTAAAAAATAAAAAATTCGTGTTGGGGGTTCAATGGCATCCAGAATTATTATATAAGGATTTTGAAGAACAATTTTTAATTTTTAAGGCTTTTATAAATAGTTGTATTAAATAAAAGTATTTTAAAGCTAAATATAGCGAATAATTATAGAAAAGGAGCTGCCTAGGTAGCTCCTTAATTAAAAATGTAGAATTATTGATGTAATTCGAAAGGAATTACTAAAAAGATATATATTTTTATGTTTAGTGATAAAATTAAAAGATAAAAATTCGTAAGAAAAAGTTCAAGTATTATGATAAATTATTATAGGAGGTAGATATATGAATAAGGAGGAAAAATGGAAAGCAGTCATACAATATGATTCAAGATATGATGGAAAGTTTTTTTATGGAGTGAAAACTACAAGAATATTTTGCCATCCATCCTGTAAATCTAAAAATCCAAATAGACAAAATGTAGAGTTCTTTTCTACAACTGAAAGTGCAATTGAAAATGGATTTAGACCTTGTAAAAGATGTCGACCTGATTTAGTAGAATATAACCCTATTACTAATATTGCAAATAGTATGAAGGAAATTTATGATAAATATTATTTTGATGAAGAGTTAATTCAGATTAAGATAGATGAACTTCATATAGCAAAGAGTCATCTAATAAGAGTTTTTAATAAGACTTTTGGGCAAACACCTAAGTCATACATTTCTAAAGTTAGAATTGAGAAGTCAAAAGAGCTTTTGAAGACTAGTAATAAATCAATCACTGAAATTTCTTACGATTGTGGATATAAGAGTTTATCAACTTTTTATGATAATTTTAAGAAATTTGAAGGGATGAGTCCTATGAGTTACCGTATAAAATAATTAATAAGCTATTAGTTAATAGCTTGGGAAGGAATTATATGAAAAGTATTTTTTATTATAAAACTATAATTGGTGAAATTGGAATTGCCGATAACGGAAAAGGTATTACTAATATTTATATAAAAGATAAAGGGAAAATTGAAAATGATATAGAAATAAGAGAAACTAAATTAATTAAAGATGCAATAACTCAACTAAATGAATATTTTTCAGGAGTAAGAGTAGAATTTGATCTTGCATTAGATCCAGGAGGAACAGAATTTCAAAATAAAGTATGGAATGAGCTTTCTAAAATACCTTATGGAGAAACGAGAGCATATAAGGAAATAGCGGACAATATTGGTAATTCAAAAGCAGCCAGAGCTGTTGGTATGGCTAACAATAAAAATCCAATACCAATAATTGTACCATGTCATAGAGTTATAGGTAAAAATAATAGTTTAGTTGGATATGCTGGTGGTTTAGAAATGAAATTAAAGCTACTGCAAATAGAAGGTAATACTTCTTTATTAAATCTTATAAAATAAGGGGCATATACATTGGATATTAATGAAAATATAATTTTAGATATTAGGCAAGAACTTTTAAGTTTATGTGATGAAAATTATAGAGAATTTTCTTCTAAACTTTTACCAGGTGTTAATAACATTCTTGGAGTTAGACTTCCTGCACTTAGAAAAATTGCTAAAAGTATTGCTAAGAGTGATTGGAGGAGTTACTTAAATAATTCAAAGGATGAGTATTTTGAGGAAGTAATGCTAGACGGTATGGTAATTGGTTATATTAATGATATTGATATAGATGAAATTTTGAATCTTATCAGAAATTATGTGCCAAAGATTAATAATTGGTCTGTTTGTGATAGCTTTTGTAATGGTCTAAAAATCACAGCGAAAAATAAAGAGAAAATGTGGAGCTTTTTAGAAGGATATCTTTCATCTAATTATGAATATGAGGTAAGATTTGCTGTAGTAATGTTATTAAACTTTTATGTTGATGAAGATTATGTTAAATTAGTCTTAAGTAAGTTAGATAATATAAAGAATGAAGGTTATTATGTTAAAATGGCAGTTGCTTGGGCAATTTCCATTTGTTATGTTAGATTTAGTGAAATAACATTGAATTATCTAAAGGAAAATAATTTAGATGACTTTACATATAATAAATCATTACAAAAAATTTGTGAATCTTTAAAGGTTTCTAAAGAAGAAAAAGAGATTATTAAGAAGATGAAGAGAAAATTGAAATAGAGAATTATTGTTGAGAATTTATAGTTATTTATGAATATTGGAGGGACATATATGGATTTATCGAAGTTTATTGAAAATAAAGGTCTCACTGAAATTGAAATAAAGGTTTTGAATTATATAGTAGATAATATAGAAGATGTAAATAAATTAGGGGTTAGAGGAATTGCTAAAAATAATTATACTTCAACATCTACAATAATGAGGCTTTCTAAAAAACTTGGTTATTCGGGTTTCTTAGAAATGCAGTACAACTTAGCAGCTTTAAAGAAAAATGAACTAGGTGATGATTTAAACGAAAGAGACTTCCTTGATAGTTTAGATATGGATAACCTTTTAAAGGAAAATACTAGTGATGTTATTAATAGGTTTGTTGATACTTTATTTAATGATGATAATAAATTTATTTTTATATATGCGAATGGTTTTTCTGGAATTGTAGCAGAATATATTAATAAGAAGCTTTTAGTTATGGGGAAAAGAAGTATATTATCAAATGGTACAGATTCAATAGGTGTATTTGAGAATAACTTAGACTATATAAGTTCAATTATAGTTATTTCAAAATCAGGAGAAACTCCAATGGTTTTAAATAAGGTGAAAACAGCAAAGGACTATGGTATTAATGTAATATCATTTACAAATGAAAGAGAAAATAGCATAAGTAAACTTGCAGATATAAGTTTCAAGATAGATGATGCAAATAAGTTAGATGACAGAAATCTAATGCCGAATACTTTTTTTCCTAAGGTGTTAGTTTTAGTTGAATTATTAATATACGAATATTATAAACGAAAGAATAGTAATTCTAAGTAACGTGTTATCTAATTGGGTAACACGTTTTTTTGAAGATGAAATCTATATACAGAGATGGGGATACTAATTATAATGAAAAATGTAAATGGTTTCTCAAGAAATTATAAATGGAGGTAGAAAAATGAAAGAAAAGATAATGAATAAGCTACAAGACTTTTCTAAAGGAATGTTTGTACCAGTTTTAATACTACCTATAGCAGGTATAATAATAGCAATAGGTAATATTTTGACTAATGCAAGGTTAGCAGAATACTTGCCATTTTTAAAGAATGATATTGTATATGGGCTTGGAAAAATGTTATCAGGATCTTTGGTTTCAATATTAACTAACTTAGGTATTATATTTTGTGTAGGTTTAGCAGTGGGACTTGCTAAAAAGAAAAAAGCTGAAGCGGGATTCACTTCATTATTAGTATTTTTAGTATTTATAAACGCAATGAATATATTTTTAACTCTTAATGAAAAATTAGCACCAGCAGATGCATTAAGAGGAAGCGGACAAACAACTGTATTAGGTGTGCAAATACTAGATATGGGAGTTTTCTTAGGCATTATATTAGGAATAGTTGTTGCATATATCCATAATAAATTCTGTGAAAAAGAATTTGATGGAGCATTTCAAATATATGGTGGGTCAAGATTAGTATTTATCATATTAATTCCAGTAACAGTTGGTTTAGCAATATTATTTAGCTATATATGGCCACCAGTTCAAAATGGCATTAATAGCTTAGGTGAATTTATCCAAGGATCAGGAAATTTTGGTATATTCACATACGGAGCATTAGAAAGATTATTAATTCCTACAGGATTGCATCATTTAGTTTATACTCCATTCTTATATAGTTCATTAGGTGGAGTTGCTGAAATTGGAGGACAAGTTTTTGAAGGAGCTAGAAACATATACTTTGCAGAAATGGCTGACCCAACTATAGCTAAACTTTCAGCATCAGTAATTTGGGATGCTAGAGGTCTTTCAAAGATGTTTGGTTTAATAGGTGCATGTTTAGCTATGTATCATACAGCATTACCAAAGAATAAAACTAAGATAAAAGCTATTTTGATTCCAGCAGCTGTTACATCAATTTTAGCAGGGGTTACAGAACCAATAGAATTTTCATTTATGTTTGTAGCACCTGTACTATTTGTAATACACAGTGTATTAAGTGGGTTAGGTATGGTTGTATTGAATATATTAGGAGTTACAGCAATAGGTCCAAATGGATTAATAGACTTCTTATTATATAATCTTCCACTTGGAATAGAAAAAACAGGCTGGCCAATGTATATATTAGTTGGTTTAGGACAATTCGTAGTATATTATGTAATCTTTAGATTTGTAATAAGTAAGTTTAAATTAAAAACTCCAGGAAGAGAAGAAGATGGAGATACAAAACTTTATACAAAGAGTGATTATAAAGAAAAAACTGCAGCTAAGGGTAATTCAACTACTGGCATTGAAAGCAAGGACATGGGTAATGTAGGATTAGCCCCTATAATAGTAGAAGGCCTTGGTGGAGCAGATAATATAGTAAAGGTTGATAATTGTTTTACAAGATTAAGACTGATAGTAAAAGATTCATCACTAGTTAATGAAGCTTTATTAAAGAATGAAACTGCAGCTAGTGGAGTTGTAATAAAAGGTGAAAATGTTCAAGTAGTTTATGGATTAAAAGTTACGGGCGTAAGAAAAAGTGTAGATGAATATCTTGGAATAGAAGCAAATTAAGAGATTTTTAAGTATAGGAGTGATTAAAATTAGTCACTCCTATTTGTGCTAAGATTTTTAATTTAATAGTTTAAATTTTAGTATATAAAATAACTAGATATTCGAAATTTATAATGTGGAATACAGAATGGAGGTAAAGATGAAAGTACAAGTTGCTATCGATAGAGTAGAGTTAGATAAGGCTATAGAGTTAGTTGGAATATTTAATGGAATAGCAGATATAATTGAAATTGGAACATCTTTAATTAAAGACTATGGTCTTTTAAATTTAAAGAAGCTGACTTTAAAAGCAACTAAATCATTAATATTAGGAGATATAAAGACAAATGATGAGGGAGCTTATGAGTTTACTATGGGATATAATCAAGGATTCGATATTTTAACTGTTATGGGGAATTCTTCTTTAGAGACAATAGAAAAGTGCTATGATGTAGCTAAAGAGAAAAATAAAAAGATGATGATTGATTTACTTGAATGTTCAGAGGAAAAAGTAAAAGAGATATCAAAATTTGATGAAGCAATTTATTGCTTACACACATCTGTAGATAAAAGTAGAACTAATGATATTATAAAAGAACTTAGAGATTTTAAAATTAAGTTCCCTAATATAAAAAATATTGCTATTGCTGGAGGAATAAATTTAGATATAATTAAAAATTTAAAAAATGAAAATATCGATATAGCAGTTATAGGATCTTTAATAACAACATCACAAGAGCCAAGTAAGACTTTAAATAAAATAATGGAGGAACTATTATGAATTTAATAGATGAAATATTAAAAGAAGTGAATAATGTAGTACTTAATGTTAATGAAAAAGAAATAGGGGAGATAGTAGAGACTCTTAATAAAAATAATTCTATCTTTGTTGATGGAGAAGGAAGAAGTGGCTTTCAAGCAAAAGGTTTTGCTATGAGATTAATGCATATAGGATATAAATCATATGTTATGGGGGAAACTATTACCCCTGCATTAAAAAAGGATGATATTTTTATAGCTATATCAGGTTCTGGAACTACAAAGAATACTTTAAGCAATGCAAGTTCAGCAAAGAATTTAGGATTAAAAATTATTGCAGTTACAAATAAGAGAAATTCTCCTCTAGGGGAAATTGCAGATATTATTTTAGAAGTACCAGGAAAGATTAAGTCTGATGGTGAAGGAGGGTCAATACAATTATTAAGTTCTTTATTTGATCAAGCTGTTCATATAGTACTAGATTGTGTATGCCTTTTAATAAGTAAGAGAGAGAATTTATCTAATAGTGAAGCATTAAATAATCATGTTAATATAGAGTAGTAAGAATTGAAATATATAATAGAATACTACAATATCTAGTTACATGTGTTGTTATGTTTTTTAGCGATATTTATAGAAATTCATTAAAAAATCGTAAGAAATTAGAGGATTTAAAGGAACGTGTTACAACCTAGGGTAACAGGTTTCTTTGGCTACCGAAACTGTTTACCATTACATATTGCTGGTCTATAATGTGCTTGTGAGATGAATTAAAACTTAATTTAAATAAAGCAAATTATAATATTAGTATAGTACGAAAGGTGGCTAATTTATGGATACAAATAAAAAGTTTTCTGTAGTAATAGCAGGAGGTGGAAGTACATTTACACCAGGTATCGTAATGATGCTTTTAGATAATGTAGATCGTTTCCCTTTACGTAAATTAAAATTATACGATAATGATAAAGAACGACAAGAAGTAATTGGTGAAGCACTTGAAATATTATTAAAGGAAAGTGCACCTGAAATAGAATTTTCATATACAACAGATCCAGAAGAAGCGTTCACAGATGTTGATTTCTGTATGGCACACATAAGAGTTGGTAAATATGAAATGCGTGAAAAGGATGAAAAGATTCCTCTAAAATATGGAGTTGTTGGACAAGAAACATGTGGACCAGGTGGATTAGCATATGGAATGCGTTCAATTGGTGGAATGATAGAATTAATAGATTTAATGGAAAAATATTCTCCAAATTGTTGGATGCTTAATTATTCAAATCCTGCAGCTATAGTTGCTGAAGCATGCCGTGTATTAAAACCAAAATCAAAAGTGTTAAATATATGTGATATGCCAGTTGGAACATTACGTCGTATGTCTCAAATAGTTGGATTAACACCAGCAGATTTAGAAGTTAACTATTTCGGATTGAATCATTTTGGATGGTGGACTAGTGTTAGAGATAAACAAGGAAATGATTTAATGCCAAAATTAATAGAATATGTTTCAGAAAATGGTTATTTAAATCAAGTTGAAGTAGATACTCAACACACAGAGCCAAGTTGGCAAGAAACTCATAAGAAGGCGAAGGATTTAATAGCCTTAGATCCTAAATTCTTACCAAACACTTATTTAAAATACTACCTATATCCAGATTATGTTGTAGAACACTCTAATGCAGAATTTACTAGAGCAAACGAAGTAATGAATGGAAGAGAAAAGAATGTATTTGATGCAGCAAGAGAAATAATAAAGGCAGGAACAGCAAAGGGTGGAGAATTCCATATAGATGCTCATGCATCATTTATTGTTGACTTAGCAAGAGCAATTGCATACAACACACATGAAAGAATGTTATGTATAGTGGAAAATAAAGGTGCAATTGAAAACTTTGATCCAACAGCAATGGTTGAAGTACCATGTATAGTAGGAAGTAATGGACCAGAAGCTTTGGTTCAAGGAAGTATTCCAAGATTTGAAAAGGGTCTTATGGAACAACAAGTTGCAGTAGAAAAATTAGTTGTTGAGGCTTGGATTGAAGGAAGTTACCAAAAGCTATGGCAAGCACTTACTTTATCTAAGACAGTACCAAGTGCAAAGGTAGCAAAAGAAATCTTAGATGATTTAATAGAAGCTAATAAAGGATACTGGCCAGAATTAAAATAAGAAGGTATAAAAAGAACAGTCATAGGCTCGGAATATGGATTATCCATCTTCCGAGCTATGTTTAAGTAATAGAGTGTTAAGTAAGGAGAATAATAATGATTAGTCAAGATATTAGAAAAATTGCTCCAGAAATGGATCCACTTCGTAGAGGAATGGGATATACTTCAGAAGATTTATCTAAACCACAAATAATAGTTGAAAGCACTTTTGGAGATAGCCATCCTGGAAGTATTCACTTACTTAAGTTTGCGAACAATGCAGCTAAAGGAGTATCAGATAAAGGGGGAAGAGCATCTAGATTCTTTGCAACAGATATATGTGATGGAATGGCACAAGGGCATGATGGAATAAACTATTCATTAGCATCTAGAGATACGATAGCATCACTTATAGAAATTCACGCTAATGCAACACCTTTTGATGGGGGAGTTTTTATAACTAGTTGTGATAAAGGTGTACCTGCGCATTTAATGGCTATAGGAAGAATAAATATACCTGCAATTGTTGTAACTGGTGGTGTAATGAAAGCAGGTCCAAACCTTTTAACATTAGAACAAATAGGAACGTACAGTGCTATGCAAAGACGTGGAGAAATTACTGAAGATGAATTAACATATTATAAAAATAATGCATGTCCATCAGCTGGTTCATGTTCCTTTATGGGAACTGCTGCAACTATGCAAATAATGGCTGAAGCATTGGGATTAATGTTGCCAGGAAGTGCAGTTATGCCTGCAACATGTGATGATTTAGAGAATATAGCTATAGAAGCAGGTAAACAAATAGTTGAATTAGCTAGAAAAAATTTAAAAGCAAGAGATATAGTAACATTAAAATCTTTCGAAAATGCAATTATAATTCATGCGGCTATTTCTGGATCAACTAATTCTCTTCTTCATATTCCAGCTATTGCACATGAATTTGGAGTAGATATAGATGCAGAAAGCTTTGATAGAATACACAGATATGCACCATATTTATTAAATATACGTCCAACAGGCAAATGGCCAGCAGAGTATTTCTATTATGCAGGTGGAGTTCCAGCAGTAATGGAAGAGGTTAAAGATTTATTACATTTAGACGTAATGACAGTTACAGGAAAAACTTTAGGTGAAAACTTAGAAGATTTAAAGAAAAATGGATTTTATGATAAATGTAATGAATATCTAAAAGGAACTGGATTAAGGAAAGAAGATATTATTAAGCCATATAATAATCCAATAGGCAAAAATGGGGCTATAGCAATATTAAAAGGCAATATAGCACCAGAAGGAGCTGTTGTTAAACATTCTGCTGTACCAAAAGAAATGCATAAGGCTATTTTAAGTGCAAGACCATTTGATAGTGAAGAAGATGCAATTGAAGCAGTATTATCTAAAAAGATTAAACCAGGTGATGCTGTATTTATTAGGTATGAAGGCCCAAAGGGAAGTGGAATGCCAGAAATGTTCTATACAACAGAAGCAATTTCATCAGATAACGAATTATCTGCAAGCATAGCTTTAATTACTGATGGAAGATTTTCAGGTGCATCAAGGGGGCCAGCTATAGGACATGTATCACCAGAAGCAGCAGTAGGTGGACCAATAGCTTTAATTGAAGAAAATGATTTAATAGAAATAGATATAGAAAAAAGAATATTACAAATAGTAGGTATTAATGGAGAAAGAATGAATCTAGATGAGATAGATAGAATACTTTCTAAACGTAAAGAGTTATGGAAGCCTAGAGCAAATAAATATGAATCTGGAATATTAAAGATATTCTCAGAAAAAGCAGTTTCACCAATGAAGGGTGGATATATGGAATAATTAATAATGAGTAGTTAATAAGTAACAAGGTTTTGATATAAAAATTAGAGTATATAGAAAAGTGGAAAGTCAAGTAAACTATGGCGTGGGTAAAATAGTAAGGTAATGATGATTTCATTTTAAGCTATTATAAAATAAATATGAGAGATAAGTGAAAGGGCTGTAGTACTAAAGAAATAGTGGCACAGTCCTTTTTACTTCTTAATAAAGATAATATTTCTTAAGAAATTACAGATATTCATCTGAAAAAGTGTTAAGATATTCTATAATACTAACTAATAAATTTTATGTTTAGGAGAAGAAGATGGAATTAAGAAAAGCAACAGAAAATGATTTAAAAAACATAATGAAAATTATTGATGAAGCAAAGAAGTTTCTTAAAAATAATAATGTTGATCAATGGCAAAATGGGTATCCAAATGAGGATGTTATTTTAAAAGATATTAAAAGTAATAGTAGCTATGTTTTAGAGGATAGTAATGAAATAATAGGAACGGTTGCATTATCTTTTGATGGGGAAGAAACTTACAACAGTATTTATGAAGGGGAATGGCTTTCAAATGGAAAATATGCTGTTACTCATAGAATAGCTGTTCTTAATAATAGTGATAGAAAGGGAATTGGAACAGAAATAATTAAAAAGTCTGAAGAAATTTGCTTATCACAAGGTATAAATAATATTAGGATTGACACACATGAAGATAATTTAGTAATGCAGAATTTATTAAAAAAGAATGGATTTAAGTACTGTGGTGTTATTTATTTAATAGATGGAAGTAAAAGAATTGCTTTTGAGAAAGAAATCTAAAATAGAACAAGTTTAAAACCCCTAAGGGGTTTTTTATTTATGGTAAATATTGTGGATTTTTCTGCCAAAATGTGATAAAATATTGTGATAATTTGAATGCATAATTCAAAAAGATGCAATAATACTATTATAGAGTTATTTCATTTTTATTTATATTTAAATAATTTAAGAAAGGAAGTGAATAATTGCAATGAAATTAATATTAAAGTATTTAAAGAATTATAAGGCACTTCTTGTACTAAATATTATATCTGTTTTTGGATTTGCATTGGTGGAATTAGGAATACCAACTATAATGGCAAAGGTTATAGATACAGGAATTATTAATAGTGACGTTAATTATATTAAAAGAATGGGATTTATAATAGGAGTTATTTCAATAATAGGAGTTCTTGGAACTATACTACTCGGATATTGTTCATCTAGGATATCAACAGGTATTACTAGAGATATGAGAAATGATATTTTTAAAAAAGCTCAGGAATTTTCTCATACAGAATATAATAAGTTTGGAGTATCTTCGATGATAACAAGAACTACAAATGATGCTTTTGTACTATTGCAATTTACTAATACCCTTTTAAGGACAGCTTTACTTACACCAGTAATGTTTACAGTAAGTTTAGTGATGATACTAAGAACTAGTCCATCATTATCTATTGTATTAGCAGCAGTAATACCTCTTATAATTTTGGGAGTAATAATAATAGCAAAAACTTCAGAACCTTTATCAGAAACATTACAAAAGAGGTTAGATAAGTTAAATAGAATATCTAGAGAAAACTTAACAGGTATAAGAGTAATTAGAGCTTTTGGAAATGATAAGTATGAAGGGAAAAGATTTGATGAAACAAATGAGCTTTATGCAAATGTATCAAAAAAGTTAAACAAGCTTATGGCAATCTCTCAGCCTATGTTTTTCTTTTTGCTTAATATAGCTATTATAGTAATATTTTGGGTATCAAGTAAAATGATAAATGTAGGAACACTTCAAGTTGGTCAATTAGTTGCATTTATTGAATATCTCTTCCATGCGATGTTTTCAATAATGCTATTTTCAATGGTATTTGTAATGTATCCTAGAGCTCAAGTTTCAGCTAACAGAATAATGGAGCTTCTTAATGAGGAACCAATAATAAAGAGTCCAGAGAATGGAGTTAAAGAAACTGAAATTAAAGGAATAATTGAATTTAATAATGTATCATTTATTTATCCAAATGGAGAAGAGGCTGTTCTTAAAGATATTTCATTTAAAGCTCAAAAAGGTGAAACTATCGCATTTATTGGAAGTACAGGTAGTGGGAAAAGTACATTAATAAATTTAATACCAAGATTTTATGATGTTACAAAAGGTAGTATAAAAATAGATGGTGTAGATGTAAGAGATTACGATTTAAAATCATTACGTAAAAAGATAGGATTTATTCCTCAAAAGACACTTCTATTTACAGGAAGTATAGCGAGTAATATAAGATTTGGCAAGAAAAATGCAGAGACTGGAGAAGTAGAGTATTCAGCTAAGGTAGCTCAAGCTTATGATTTTATTTCTCGAAAACCAAAAAGGTTTGAAGAGCAGATTAGTGAGGGTGGATCAAATGTATCTGGAGGACAAAAACAAAGATTATCAATTGCTAGAGCAATAGTTAGAAAACCAGAAATATATATATTTGATGATAGCTTTTCAGCACTTGATTTTAAAACAGATGCTATTTTAAGAAAAAGACTTAAATCTGAGACGAAAGATTCAATTGTGTTAATTGTTGCTCAAAGAATAGGTTCTATTATGGATGCTGATAAGATTATAGTGTTAAATGAAGGGCAGGTAGTTGGAATTGGTACACATAAAGAACTTCTGAAGAATTGTGAAATATATCATGAAATAGCAGCATCACAACTTACAGAGGAGGAGTTAGCATAATGAATAATTTTAAATCAGTATCAAGAAAAATTTCTCCTTTTGTTAATAAATATAAGTGGTCTTTCATTGGAGCAATATTTTTTATAATTTCAGCAGCAGTTTTTACTGCAATTGCACCAAGAACTGAAGGATTGATAATTACACGATTAACTGAAGATTTTGCAGCAATTATAAAAGGTGTTTCAGGAGCTTCTGTTAACTTTAACTATATAATTAAAGTATTAGCTTTATTATTTTTCGTATATTTAGGTGGCACAGGTTCAACTTTTATAGCAAGTTTCTTAGTAACTAATGCTATTCAAAATACTATGAGGGATATTAGAAATTCAGTTCAAAGAAAGATAAGTAAGCTTCCTATAAGATATTTTGATAGTAATAGCTATGGAGATGTGTTAAGTAGAATTACTAATGATGTAGATGCAATATCAAATGCATTACAACAGAGCTTTGTTCAAGTTATAAATGCTATTTTATCATTAAGCTTAGCACTTATAATGATGTATTCAATTAATGTAAAGCTTGCACTTTTAGCAACTTTAATAATTCCTTTAAGCTTAATAATAACTAAGATAATAGTTAATAAATCACAAAAGTTATTTGATAAGCAACAAGCAGCTTTAGGAAAGCTTAATGGAAGAGTACAAGAATTATATACAGGGTTTAATGAAATAAAACTTTATGGTAAGGAAAATGATGCCTTACGTGATTTTATGGAAGCAAATCAAGAATTACGAGAAATGGGATTTAGGGCTCAATTTATATCAAGTATAATGTCGCCTTTAATAGGGCTCGTTACTTATTTAGGGATAGCTGTTGTGGGTGTTACAGGAGCAATAATATCTATTGCAGGAGGAATTTCTGTAGGTAATTTACAAGCTTTTATACGTTATATATGGCAAATAAACCAACCTCTATCCCAGGTAACTCAATTATCATCTGCAATACAATCAGCATTTTCAGCAGCACATAGGGTATTTGAATTTTTAGATGAAGAAGAAGAAATAAAAGATATAGAAAATACTATAAAGCTTAAAAATCCTAAGGGGAATGTAAGTTTTGAACATGTGAAATTTGGATATGGTGATGATAAGATACTTATAGAAGATTTAAGTGCAGAAGTAAAAAGTGGTCAGATGGTTGCAATAGTTGGACCAACAGGCGCTGGAAAAACTACGCTTATTAATTTATTAATGAGATTTTATGAAATTGAAAGTGGTTCTATTAAGATTGATGGCGTAGATATAAGAGATATGAAGCGTGAAGATTTACGTTCTATATTTGGAATGGTACTCCAAGATACTTGGCTATTCAATGGAACTATATACGATAATATTGAATATGGTAGATTTGGAGCGAGTAAGGAAGAAATAATAGAAGCTGCTAAAATTGCAAATGTACATCATTTTATAAAAACTCTACCTGATGGGTATAATATGTTCTTAAATGAAGAAGCATCTAATATATCACAAGGGGAAAAGCAACTTTTAACTATAGCTAGAGCAATACTTAAGGACCCAGCTATATTAATTTTAGATGAAGCGACTAGCTCAGTAGATACAAGGCTAGAGTTATTACTACAAAAAGCTATGAGAAATATAATGAAGGGGAGAACTAGCTTTGTTATAGCTCACAGACTTTCAACTATAAGAAGTGCAGACTTGATATTAGTAATAAATGACGGAAATATAATAGAGCAAGGAACTCATGAAGAATTAATGAAGAAAGCGGGTTTTTACGAAAATCTTTATAATAGTCAATTTGCTGATAATGAAGAAGTAATTTAAATATTTTTAATAGTACCTCACTGATAAAAAGAGCATAGCCTATAATATAGCTATGTCTTAAAGGTGGGGTATTTTTGTCGAAGAAAAAATATAGAAAAAAAAGAGGAAGAGGAGCAGAAGATTTTTTTGGAGGTGAAAGAGTGGAAATATATGGAGATTCGATCGAAAAAAAGAGAAAAAGTGAGCCTGGTAAGGAGAAAAATGAAGCGGAAGATACTACTGAAACACCCACTAGAGAAGAGCTTTTTGAAGATTTAGGTATTATAAACTTAAGTATAGATCTAGTAACTATAGCAGTTATTGCTACAATTTTAAATCTATATCATGTGTATAGTTTAAAGGCACAAACTTTAGATGATTTATTCGATACAAATTGTAAAGAAAACTTTATAGATACAACTAACTTTCCTAAGTTAACTAATACTTTGTTTTTATTCACAACAGGAACATTTTTAGTTTTAAATTATACCCTATTACAAAAAAACAATAATGAACATAGAAATGATCCCAATAATAAAGAAGTAGTATCAAGTTATAAATCATTTTTAGCTAGCTTATTTACTTTCTTAGCAGTAATAATTAGCCGAGATAATTTAGAACTTTAAAGATTCTATCATACAATATAAAATGAATAATGAAAAATATAAAATTAAAGTAGAAACTCCTAGAGGAGTTTCTAAAATAAATATATCTTTTATTATTTACTCAAAATTACTTCATTAAGTTATGGAGTAAACTGTTAATTTTGCTGTGATATGATCGTATTTGATGTCATAAGCAAAAATAGATAGCTGCACGTTCTTACTATAATTTTTTAAATTGTTTTGTAATATATCCACCTTTAAATTGAGTAGGTTCATAAGAAACAATAAAAGAATTTTTTTCAATTGATTGAATTAAAGAAATAACTTCAGTTTCTCTACTTCTATGAGAAACTATTTCAAGCTTATATCTTATTTCTTTATTAATTCCTTCTCCTTCATAGACAGTAACACCAAATTTCAATTCTCTTAGTTTATTAACTAGTTCTTCATTATATTTTGTTAAATTCACATGGATTGACCTATATCCAATTGCTAGTTTCTCTTCAATTCTTCCTCCTAAATAAATTCCTATTGAGTAACCAAGAATGTAGGCTCCTATATTTAAAAAATTCTTTAAATCAGAGAAAACAATACCTAAGCTAACTATGTAAATAATAGCCTCTAAAAAAGCTACCATTGACGCTTGAACTTTTTTTCCTTTAACAACAAAGGTAGTTCTTAATGTTAGAAGCGGAACGTATACTAGCTGCAAAATGAATATGGATAATGCATTTATCAAAATAACCCCTCCTTTTTTATTTATTATAGTCTAACTAGTTTGAATTTTCATATAAGTAAATTTAAACTATAGACAGTAAAGTATAGAATTTAGGATAATAAGATAGATAATCCTCAATTTAAATGAGGCTGTCATTAAGACAGCCTCATGTTTTAAGAATTAATCCAATCAACAACGCCAGGAGTTAATGATGCTACATCATCTTTAGCTACTTTTGTTACAAAAAGTAAATCCCCAGCTTCTAAGAAAACTTTTATCTTTTCAGATATTTCATTAGCAGAAGAAGTGGTCTTAACTAAATAACTATCAGGCATAAAGTTAGCCCATGCTCCAAAAGATTTTATAGTTGCAACAATATCATAGTCATCACGATGATGGTGATGATGCTCATGATCATGATCATGTCCTTCGCATCCACAAGAATGACTATCTTCATTTAAATAAAATGTTATAGCATAAGTTTCCATATGTACCTCCTAAAAAAATATATTTTTAATTATTATAATATATTTTTAAAATAAAAGATATTGATATATTTTGTAAAACAATAATTACACGATATATATACATAATAAATATATGAAAATATAGTTACATGGTATAATATTAATCAAATAACATACTAAGGAGGGTACTATGAGTAAGTTAGAGGAAATATTAGATTTTAATAGAAAGTTTGTAGAAAATAAAGAGTATGAGGTATATAGAACATCAAAGGAACCTGATAAAAAAATTCTTATACTATCTTGCATGGATACAAGACTAACAGATCTATTACCTAGAGCTTTAAATACAAAAAATGGGGATGTAAAGATAGTTAAAAATGCTGGAGCATCAATTATGCATCAATTTGGTAGTGTAGTTAGAAGCATTATAGTAGCAGTATATGAGTTTAATGTTGATGAGATATTTGTTATTGGGCATCATGGATGTGGAATGTGTAATTTAGATACAAAAGATTTACTTAATAAAATTATAGATAGAGGAATATCTATTGATACTATTGAAACACTTGAAAATGGGGGGATTGATATTAATAAATGGCTTCATGGCTTTGATTCAGTAGAGAAGTCCATTGAAGACAGTGTAAATTTAATTAAGAAACATCCGTTAATTCCAAAAGATATATTTGTACATGGATTAGTTATTGATCCAGAAACAGGGGAATTAGATTTGGTAGTTAATGGATATAGCAATAAGTAATAGCTAAGAAGTAATAGGTAAGAGTGAATAGGTAAGTGTTTTCTTTAACTATTCACTATTCATTCTTACTTCTTACTTATTATTTTTAACTCAAGTATTTTTTTATAAATTTTTCAATTGTTGCCCAATATAAATCTGGATTTACCTTTGAGGCCTTGGCATGTCCTGCACCTTCTATTGTTAATTTCTCTTTTTCGCAGTTAGCGGCATTATAAAGCTCATCCATCATGCGATATGGAACAAAATTATCTTCATCTCCATGGATAAATAATATAGGAGTTTTAGATTTTGCAACTTGCTTAACTACTGAGGCTTCTCTTAAGCTATATCCAGCTTTAAATTTTGAAACTACAGAAGAAGCATTCATTATAGGAAAATCAGGTAATGAATATAAAGCCTTAAGCTGGTGTGAAAATTGCGCCCATACAGAAGTATATCCACAGTCAGCAATAACAACTTTTACATTTGGAGGAAGACTCTCTCCTGATGTCATAGATACCGTTGCTGCTCCCATAGAAATTCCATGAAGGATTATCTTTGAATTAACATTATCATTAATTATTACATCAATCCATTTAAGAATATCTAATCTATCATCCCATCCCATGCCTATATAACTACCTTCACTTTTCCCATGAGCCCTTAAATCAGGAATTAATATATTATACCCCATATCATAAAAGTTCTTAGCATAATTGCCCATATCACTACCTTTACCAGTATAACCATGTACTGTTATTACCCAGTTATCAGTAGGAATTTCATTTAAAATTTTATAGCCATGAAGTTTTAGTTTATCAAAGGATTCAATATAAACATCAGAGTAATTTGATTTTTCTAAAAGCCAGTTTAAAGCTTCATGAACTATTTCGCCACTAGTAGATTTAGCATCTTCAGGTGAACCAAATATTGCTTCTTTTGATGTATTTGGGTTAAGAGCAAGATTGTAAAAATAGTTTCCTATAATACTTAAAGCACTAACGGATAGTGTGCCTAGTGCTCCTACAGAAAATAATATCGCCTTTTTTTTATTCATATAATATCACCTTAAATCAAAAATTTATTTTAAAATCATAAAGCTATTATTTGGTATTATTTTAACATTTTTATGTAGATATAACAATCTTGTAGAATGCGTTTATAAGAGTAATGACAATTTTGATGCTTCTTCAGTTATTCGTCCTTAAATTGAATTTTAAATTAAAGATATATAAATAATATAAAAAGTAATACAGATAGGACGATATTATAGTAAAATTAAATATATAAATATAATACAAATAAATATGAGTGAAGAAAAGCTATATAGCTTAAATCTAAAAGGACAACATGTTATTTTCTTTAAAAATAATACACATATTATTTGGATATTAAGAGAGGAGAAAACAATGTTAAAAAAACTTTATTATAATGGTGGTAATTATGTTCTGTATTTTTTACTCTTTAATATAGCATTCTTATTATTTTGGTTATCTCTTAAATTTGCAATTCCCTTTGTGATAAGCTTACTTCTATCAATATGGTTGCATCCCTTAGCTAACTTTATTAGTAATAAAACTAAAATAAAAAAAGAGTTGGTAAATCTTCTTTGTATTATACTTAGTATCTTTATTGTTATAGGGGGATTGGCTCTTATAGGAACTGGTATGCTAAAAGAAACATCTGATATTGTGGGGCAATTAAGTGAAGTTAATATAGGGTTTATACCTGATAAAATTGAGCAACTAAAAGTATATATAGAAATGATGCCATCGGATATAGTGGATAATATTAATGCTCAGCTTCAAGGTTTAGCAACAAGTTTAATTGGTTATGTAGCTGTATTAGGAAATTGGGTGCTTAAAGTAGCATCTTTGATTCCGACAGGAACTATAAATTTAATAATAGTGGTTCTAAGTACGTACTATTTAATGAGAGATCATGAAGTGTTAGCAACTAAATTTGAGAATTTTATGATCGGAAAGAATGAGTTACCTAGAAATCTTTTAAAAAGGGCTAATTCTATAATAATAAATTATATACAAAGTTACAGCATTTTATTATCCATTACATTCATAGAATGCATGATAGTATTTAGTGTATTTGATATTAAATATAAATTTACTTTATCTATATTATGTGTATTTCTAGACATATTGCCTATTGTAGGAAGTGCAATTATTTATATTCCTATAGTTATAATATTCTTGATTCAAGGGGAAATCGTTTCAGCTATATGGATTATGATACTTTATATTGCATTTATGGTTATAAGAAATATTTTAGAACCAAAGTTATTATCTAAGAGCCTTGAAATACATCCAGTATTAATACTTATGAGTATTTATATAGGACTAGCTGTATATGGAATCCTGGGAATTATATATTGTATATTCTTAATAGCGTACTTTAAATTGCTAAAGGAAATGGAAGTAGTTTAGGTTTTTAATTTTTATGGGATTAACAGTATTTATAATAAAACTTGATGCTGACACTTATTAATTTTTAAGTCATAAAGCTATTGCAATGAACATAATTAGAACTTTATTCCATAAGAGTATTATTATGAATTCTTAATTGAACATTATATAAAAACATGGTAAAATACTTTTGAAATAAACTTTTAAAAGTGTTATATAAAAGGTGTGAATATAATATATGTGCAAGTATAAATGTATAATTTTTGATTTAGATGGAACAGTACTAAATACTGAAAGAATGAACCTTGTCCCTTTGCAAAGACTAATAAAAGAGGAACTTGGAATAGAGATGAAGTATGAGGATTTATTAAAATATAAGGCATATGCAGGTAGAAAAACTCTAGAAGAGCTAGGATTTAAAGATATTGAAAAATCTTATAGTAAATGGGTTAAATACGTAAATGAATTTGAAGAAGGAGCAATTCTTTATGATGGATTTCATGAAGTGTTTAAATCCTTAAATGATAGAAATATAATATGTGGAATAGTAAGTTCAAAAACTAGAGAGCAGTATGAAATAGATTTTATAAGTAAGGGATTAGATAAATATATAGAGTGTGAAGTTTTAGCAGATGATACTGAGAGGCATAAACCATATCCTGATCCATTATTAAGATTTACTGAAATAGTAGATATTGAGCCAAAGGATTGTATGTATGTAGGAGATACCATGTTTGATTTTAAAGCTACTAAGGCTGCAGGCATGGATTTTGGATTAGCTTTATGGGGTGCAGATAGCGTAGAAGGGATAAAGGCAGACTTTGAATTCAATTTTCCAAAAGATATTTTAAAGGAGTTAAATCTTGTATAATGAACAGGATAGCAGGAAAACCAACAGAGCTTAAAAATGTAAATATTTCATTAATATTAAATTCAATAAGGGATAGAGGTAATGCAACTAGAGGTGAGATTTCTAAAGATACAGGATTAAGTCATACAACGGTAAGAGCTATTTTAAATGAGTTAATAGAAATAAATGAAATAATATCCGTAGGACTAGATGAATCTAGTGGTGGAAGACGAGCTGAAAGATACAAGGTTAATTCTAATAAAAGATATATACTAGCAATATCAATAGAAGAAGATAAAGCCATTTATAGGATAGTAAATACTTTAGGAGAAGTTTTAGAAGAAAAAATTGAATTTACTAGTAATTTAGAAGACATTGAAAATGTTGTGAATATAGTTGGAAATTTTTATAAAAATTATCATAATATAGAGGGTATTGGAATTAGTGTTCCAGGAGTTGTTACTGATGATGGGTATTTATCTGGAATTAGGATGGAAGATTGGAAGGAAATAAAGATAAGAAAATATCTTAAAGAGAAATTTAATCTTCCTATATTACTAGAAAATGATATAAATTCTGCTTCTTTAGCCTTTTATAATGAGTATATAGAGAAAAATAAATGTGATTCTATTAGCCTCGTATATATAAGTTTTACATCACTAGGGGTGGGATCTGGAATAATAATAAATGGAAATGTATTAAAAGGTGACAATGGATATGCAGGAGAAATCGGATTCATTCCTATTGAAAATACTTTTTTAAATACAGTTATGTCTAGTGAGTTAGACGATGATAAGTATGTACACGTAATTATTAATATTATTAAAACAATATCATCAATAATTAACCCAAGTGTGGTTGTTTTAGGTGGAAGCAATTTTAGATATAGTATAAAAAATGAAATAAAAGACAAGTATACTAAGGAGTTTAGCATAAATACGGAGATATTAATAGAAGAGGAAAAATGCAATTATTCATTAGAAGGCATAAAAGAAGAGGCTTTAAAACTAATAAATAAAGAAGTTAAATTAATTAAAAATTAAAAATAAAGTTATTATTAGTGTAGAGGGCGTGATAGCTTTGCTAGCGTAACCAAAGTACTATTTAATATATTTAAAAGCTATGACTAAAATAATTTTAGTCATAGCTTTATTATTATTGTTTTGTTTTACAAAAGTGTATTTTATATGAATAAAAAATATTTATATAACTGATACTAGGTTTATATATAGAAAGGAGAATTAATATGGAGAATGCAATGTTTTGTTATCAATGTGAACAAACGACTGGGGGAAAAGGTTGCACTAAAATGGGGGTTTGTGGAAAAACACCAGAAGTTGCAAACCTTCAAGACTTATTGATTTATCAGTTACAGGGTATAGCATGTTATGCTAAATCATTAATTGATAAAGGTGAGCTTATCGATAAAACAATAGTTGATTTTGTAGAAGGTGGACTTTTTACAACATTAACTAATGTTAATTTTGATCCAGACGTACATATAGAAATTCTTAAGGATTCTCAAAAAGTAAAAGAGTCATTACGAAGTAAAGCACCAAAAGGGGATTATCCAGACCATGCTACATATAATTTAAGTGCTACTAAGCAAGAAATGTTAAAGGATGCAGTTAAAGCTGGAATAATGTACGATCAGGAATTAGATGCAGACATAAGATCATTAAGATCAACAATTTTATATGGATTAAAAGGAGTCGCTGCTTATGGGCATCAAGCTAGATTTATTGATTTTTATAGCGATCAGGTTGATCAATTTTATTTTGAAGCATTAGAAATTATAACAAATGATAATGTTGAAGTAGAAGAATTAATACGCTGGGTAATGAGAACAGGAGAAATGGCTATAGAAGTAATGAAAATTTTAGATGATGCTAACACAAGTAGATTCAGTAATCCTACACCTCATAAAGTAAATGTCAATAGAAAAAAAGGACCATTTATAGTTGTTTCTGGACATGACTTAAGGGATTTAGAAATGTTATTAGAGCAAACTAAGGGAAAAGGAATAAATATATATACACATGGAGAAATGCTTCCATCTCATGGATATGATGGATTAAAAAAATACAAGCATTTAGTTGGGAATTTTGGCTCTGCATGGCAAAATCAGCAAAAGGAATTTGATAATTTGCCAGGCTGTATTCTTATGACAACTAATTGTTTAATGAAGCCAAGAGAAAGCTATAAAGATAGAATATATAGTACTAGTGTAGTTGGATGGGAGGGAATAGCACATATTGGAAGTGATAAAAATGGGAATAAGGATTTTTCAGAAATAATTAATAAAGCTCTTGAATTAGGTGGATTTGAAGAAGATGAGAAAGAACGACAAATACTAGTTGGCTTTGGTCATAAATCAACATTAAGTCATGCTGATAAGATAGTATCATCAGTTAAAGAAGGAAAGTTAAAACATTTCTTCGTCATTGGAGGATGTGATGGAGCAAGACCAGGACGAAATTATTATACAGAGTTTGCTGAGCAAGTTCCAAAGGATTGTATAATATTAACTCTTGCTTGTGGAAAATATAGATTTAATAAGTTAGAATTTGGTGATGTAAATGGATTACCTAGGCTTTTAGATGTAGGTCAATGTAATGATGTTTATTCTGCTGTAAAAATTGCAACATCATTAGCAGATGCTTTTGATACAGATGTAAATTCATTACCATTATCAATAATTTTATCATGGTATGAGCAAAAAGCAGTTGCAGACTTATTAGCGTTATTATCTCTAGGAATAAAAGGGATATTCCTAGGACCATCATTGCCTGCCTTTATATCTCCAAATGTTTTACAATATCTAATTGATACATTTGATCTTAGACCTATTAGTACAGCAGAAGATGATATGAAAACATGTCTTCAACAATTGGGATAATATTATTATTTAAGGAGATATAGTTATACTATGCCTCCTTACTCTCCATTTTAAAAATAAATATAGAATTAAAATTATAAAATTTGATTCAAATCACATTTTTATTTTTTTAATTTTTCTATAATTTACTCATAGATAAGAACAAGAATATTGGAGGAATTAAAATGAAAAATAATATAAATAAAAATTTAAGTTTAGGTGAATGCGTTATTATATATCCTGCAATTGTGGAAAAGTTTAACGACATGCAATTAGATTATTGTTGTGGTGGAAATAAAAAATTAGAAGTTGCATTAACAGAAAAAGGTATTGATGTAGATAAATTTATTGAAGATATAAATAAAGATCTTGAAGAATTTATATTTGATAATACATCATATATAAATTGGAATGAAAGAAATTCAGAAGAATTAATTAACCATATAGTGAATACTCATCATGCTAAAACTTTTGAATTATTAAAAGATATAGACCCGTTACTAGTTAAGGTTTTTAAAGTTCATTACAATCATTTACCAGAAGTTTTAACAAAAGTTCATAAACTTTTTGGACAATTAAAATCTGAATTAGAAGAACATTTGATAAAAGAAGAAAAGATACTATTTCCAAAAATTATAGAATTTGAAAATACTAATGATATAGAAAAGAAGGATAGGCTAAAAGTAGAGATTGAAAGCTTTATAGGAGAACATGAAGCAGCAGGAGATATACTTAAAGAATTAGAACAAATTACAAATGATTATAATGCTCCAGAATGGGCATGTACAAGCTTTAAATTAGTATATATGAAGATGCATGAGCTAGAAAAAGATTTATTTATTCATATTCATAAGGAAAATAATATTTTATTTAAGAGATATCAATAGAAGATTTATTAAAAATTTAGAGGTGATTAAGTTGGAAAAGAAAAGATTTATTTTAGATAATGGAGTAAATAGAGAAGTTAATGAAACAAAGATAAAGGAACTAACAGTACTTTTAAAGAATTTAAATGAAAAAGGATTAACAGATGACTTAAAGGAAAAAGGATTGAAGCTTGTTAAATCAATAAGTCCATTAGAACTTTCTATGGCAGAACAAAGCTTAGTAGAGGATGGAATGAATCCAAGTGAATTAAGACATTTATGTGAGATTCATATGATGATTTTAAAGGGTGAACTTGAAAAATTACAAAGTAATATATCTAAGGGACATGTTTTATATACATTAATAGAAGAACATGAATTGATTTTAAGTTTTTTAAGAGAATTAGAAGAAGTAACAAATGTAATACTAGAAATGGAAAGCTATGATGAGAATAGAAAGGAATTTACAAGAGTAACTGAATTAGTTACTAGCATCTTAGATGCTGAACCACACCATAAAAGAGAAGAAGATGTTTTATTCCCAGAACTTGAAATAAGGGGGATAACAGGACCAACTAGAATAATGAGACTTGAGCATGAAGATTTAAGAGAAAAGAAAAGAACACTAAAGGAATTAAGTGAGTCTGTTAAAGATTTAGATTTTAATGAATATAAAGTTGAGTTGAAAAGACTTTCAAATGCTATTTGCTTTGAATTAAAAGATCATATATTTAAGGAAAACTATATATTATATCCTACAGCCTTAGAAAGTATAGAAAGCGATACTAAGTGGAGTAATATGAAAAAAGAATGTGACAATATAGGTTATTGTACATTTACACCTTATGAATGTAAGTAAAAATATAATATACTAGAATAAGTTACCTCCTCCTAAATTATATAATTTAATTATAAATGTGAATTTTATAGTATAATTATTTATATGATTTATGTTAGGAGGTATTTATTTTGAATTGTGATTATTGCTGTGAGAAATGTGCAAGTAGGTTATATGCACGAGAAGTACCTATATTTGAATCTCTTTCAGAAGAAGAACTAGATAGAATAATATCTATAAGAAAGCATTTGCATTTAAAAAAAGGAGAAAGTTTATTTTTAGAAGGAGATAAAGTTTCTAAACTTTTTATAATAAGTGAAGGAATGATAAAAATAAGTAAGACTACTGCTACTGGAAAGGAGCAGATTATGAATATATTAACAGTTGGAGATTTTCTTGGAGAAAGTAATATATTAGGAGATACTATAGAAAGTAATGTATCTGCAACCGCTGTTAAAAATACTGAATTATGTACTATATCAAGAGATGATTTAAAAGAAATATTATATTCTTATCCTTCTATTTGTTTAAAACTTCTTTCAGAACTAAATAAAAGATTAATAGAGGTAGAAAATCTTTCAAAAAATCTATCTAATAATAATCCAGAAGCAAGAATTTGTTGTATGCTCTTAGAATTTTCAGAGAAATATGGAAAAGTTGTAAATGGACAGATTCAAATAGACCTACCTTTAAATAGAGAAGGAATGGCTAATTACTGTGGTATAGCAAGGGAAACATTAAGTAGAAAATTAACTTTGTTAGAAAATGAAAATATTATTAAAGCTATAGGTACAAAGAAATTAATCATTAATAATTTAAGTTTATTAGAAGAGTTAATATTTTAATATAATAAGAGAAGAGTTGACATTTACTATAAATAATTACGAGAAATTTCGGAATATTTACAATGGATATAAATAGAATAAAATGGTAGAATGAAAGAGGGAGTTTGGATTTTAATATTTTGGGAGGATATAAATAGGGTGAATAATTTATGCGTAAAATCAATAGAGAATGCTATAAGAGATAGGTATTCTGTAAGAAATTATAGTGAAAAAGAGCTATCAGAAGAAATCATTGAACAAATAGAAGATTATATAAATACATTAGATAATCCTTTCGATATAAAAGTAAGAATAGGATTTGTAAAAAAAGAAAAATATGATGGTGTAGTTAGATTAGGCACTTATGGAGTAATTAAAGGTGCAAATTATTATTTAGTTGGAGTATGTGAGAAAAAGGAATTTGCTTTAGAAGCATTAGGATATACCTTTGAAAAGGTTATTTTATATTGCACTTCATTAGGACTTGGTTCAGTATGGCTTGGAGCGAGTTTTAATAAAAGTGCATTCGAAAAGACAATTAATTTAAGAGATAATGAGATATTGCCAGTAGTTTCTCCAATTGGATATGAAGGAGGAGAAAAATCATTTCTTGCTTCTTTTATAAAAGATCATAGAAATGTTAGAAAGAATTTTTCAGATTTATTTTTTGATAAAGACTTTAACAAACCACTTATTAAGCAATCTGATTTATATAGTGAAGCTTTAGAGATGGTAAGACTATCCCCTTCATCTATAAATAGTCAGCCTTGGAAAATAGTTAAAGATGATGGAAATTTATATATATACAGTAGTGGTGTAACAAAAATGAATAAAATCGATATGGGTATAGCGCTTTGTCATCTAGATTTATATTTAAAGGAAAAAGGTATAAATGGAGAATTTAAAGTCATAGATCCGCAGTTAGAGAGTAAATATAAATATGTAATTAGTTGGATTAAAAAATAAATAGTTTTATATAAAAGAGAGTGATACATAAGTATTTTTTATGGAGATAAAAATATTTATGTATCATTTTTTGTAATTTTATATGATAAATATACAAATAAAAATAATAATTTACAAAATCCAAAATTCATAATTGATATATTATACTTGTAAAGGGTTTAGTTATATAGTAACTAATAACAATACTAAATAATACTATTATTAATGAAGCAATTAATTTAAGGGTGGGATAGAGAAATGTTACAAGAAAACTTAGCAAAAATTCTAGATGAGAGATTTAAAAGGACAATAAAAGAAGCTAGTAACCAAGAAGTATATTTAGCTTTATTAGAGCTAACAAAGAATTCTATAAAAGCTAAAGGAAATATTGAAGGCAAAAAGAAGTTATATTATATTTCAGCAGAATTTTTAATTGGTAAATTATTATCTAATAACTTAATTAATTTAGGTATCTATGATGAAGTTAAGAGAATTTTACATGAAAATGGGAAAGAGCTTACAGAAATTGAAGAAGTAGAATTAGAACCATCATTAGGTAATGGAGGACTTGGAAGACTTGCAGCTTGTTTCTTAGATTCTATTGCTACTCTAGGACTTAATGGAGATGGAATTGGATTAAATTATCATTTTGGTTTATTTAAACAAGTTTTTGAAAATAATAAACAAAAGGCAGAAAAGAATCCATGGATAACTAGTGAAGGTTGGCTAAATAAGACAGATATAAAATTCAAAGTTTCATTTGGAGGATTTGATGTGACATCTAATCTTTATAACATAGATGTTACTGGATATAATCAGTCTTGCAATAAACTTCATTTGTTTGATATAGACACTATAGATGAATCATTAGTAGGAGATGGAATTAATTTTAATAAAGAAGAAATAAAGAAAAACTTAACGCTATTCTTATATCCAGATGATAGTGATAAAGCCGGACATTTACTAAGAATATATCAACAATACTTTATGGTGAGTAATGCAGCTCAATTAATATTATTAGAAGCAGAAGAAAATGGATATGACTTACACAAATTACATGAGCATGTAGTTATTCAAATAAATGATACTCATCCATCAATGGTTATTCCTGAATTAATTCGTCTTTTAGTGGATAGAGGAATAGGCATGGAAGAGGCTATTGAAATAGTTACTAAGACTTGCGCATATACAAATCATACAATATTAGCAGAAGCATTAGAAAAATGGCCAATGGAATATTTAGATAAGGTTGCGCCACAAATAATGCCGATTATAAGAGAATTAGATAATAAAGTAAAATCTAAGTATTCTGATGAAAGAGTACACATAATTGATAAGGATAATAGAGTTCATATGGCTCATATGGATATTCACTATGGATTTAGTGTAAACGGTGTTGCTGCCCTTCATACTGATATTTTGAAATATGAAGAACTTAAGGCATTCCATGAAATTTATCCTAAAAAGTTTAATAATAAAACAAATGGTATAACCTTTAGAAGATGGTTAATTCATTGTAATAATAAACTTACAAATTATATAAGCGAGTTAATTGGAGATGATTTTAAAAAGGACGCTAATAAATTAGAGAATTTATTAAAATATGTAGATAATAAAGAGGTTCTAAAAAAACTAGATGAAATTAAGAAGCATAACAAAATTGCTCTTAAGAATTACTTGAAAGAAACTCAAGGAGTAGAAGTAGATGAAAACTCTATATTTGATATCCAAATAAAGAGACTTCATGAATATAAGAGACAACAAATGAATGTTCTTTATATTATTCATAAGTATTTAGATATTAAAAATGGAAATGTCCCAACAACACCAATTACAATGATATTTGGAGCTAAAGCAGCACCAGCTTATGTAATAGCTCAAGATATAATTCATACTATTCTATGTTTACAAGAAATTATTAATAATGACCCAGAAGTTAGTAAGCATTTAAAAGTTGTGATGGTAGAAAACTACAATGTGACAAAAGCATCTAAATTAATACCAGCTTGTGATGTTTCAGAGCAAATTTCATTAGCATCAAAAGAAGCTTCAGGAACTGGTAATATGAAATTTATGCTAAATGGTGCATTGACATTAGGAACTGATGATGGAGCAAATGTTGAAATACATCACTTAGTTGGAGATGACAATATCTATATCTTTGGTGAAGTAAGTCAAGAAGTTATTGAACATTATAAGAAAGTAGATTATATTTCAAGAAAATACTATGAAAAACCAGAAATTAAGAAATTAGTTGATTTTATAGTAAGTGATAAAATGTTAGCTGTTGGAGACAAAGAAAATTTATATAGACTTCATAATGAATTAATTAATAAGGATTGGTTTATGACATTACTAGATCTTGAAGATTATATTAAGACTAAAGAAATAGTATTTAAGGATTATGAAGATAGAGATTATTGGAATAAAAAAGTTTTAGTTAATATTAGTAAAGCAGGATTTTTCTCATCAGATAGAACTATTGAAGAATACAATAGAGATATATGGAAACTTAGATAGGGAATAGTGAATAGAGAAGAAGTAAGAATTATAATTAAAGAATGATAAAATTAAAAAATGAAATAATAAAAAGGGAAGTGATTTTAATAAATTCACTTCCTTTTCTATTTAGGATATAGATTATTGAACCATATTATACATAAATGAGGTCTTTGCTAAAATTAGACTATTGAATAATTAGTATTTAGAGTTTAAAATTAGGTAAATATATAAATCGAATAGTTAGGAGAAAACAGATGAAAAGTTTAACACAACAACTAGTTATTGTATTAAGCTCCAAGCAAAGACTGTAACAACACAGAACATATTTTGTTTGGAGCTATTAAAAAAAGAAATTTAATCAAAATAGTTTTGTGTAGTTTTTGCTTTAATATTTTTAAAAATATTAATATTAAATAGGAGCGAAAACTATGAAGTACACAAATGCGCAAGATATATTACCTAAGGAAGTTATTAAGATAATTCAGAAGTATGTTGATGGAAGTTATTTATATATACCGAGAAAAAATGAAAATAGGAAAAGTTGGGGAGAAAATAGTGGTTTTAAAAATGAATTAATAGAACGGAATACACAAATCTATAATTCATTTAATGATGGAAGTTCAGTTAAGGATTTAGCAAATAAATATTATCTTACTCAAAATAGTATTAGGAAAATTATTAGGGAATATAAAATGTATAATAAATAAAGCATAAGAGTATGTATGATTATGGATAGTATGTGGGAAAAAATAATACATAAATATCTGTAGGCTAACTACCCCTTTTAGATAGGTGATACTATTTAAGTAACTAAATTACTATTAGGAGTGATTAAAATGAGTAAGATAAATATATTAGAAGTTTCTTTTAATTTTGGTGGCAAAAATGATACTATTTATCCTGTGATTTTACAAGATGAAAATGAGATGGTATTAATAGATTGTGGATATCCTAATTTTTTGGAATTGATAGAGGATGTTGCAATAAATAATGGGGCTAATATAAAAAAATTAACTAAAATAATTATAACACACCATGATTTTGATCATATGGGAGCGTTAGCAGAATTTAAGAGACAGTATCCTCATATACAGATATTGGCATCTGAAGAGGATGCACCATATATCGACGGTAGTAAAAAATCCTTAAGATTACAACAAGCTGAAAGTATATATGATTCGTTAGCAGAAGAGGAAAAAGAGCAAGCTAATTATTTTCATAAAACTCTTGAAGCTGTAGAGAGTTGCAAAGTAGATGTGACATTAAAAGATAAAGATTACTTAGAGTTTTGTGGAGGAATTGAAATAATAGCTACACCTGGACATATGCCAGGTCATATATCAATTTATCACAAAGAAAGTAAATCATTAATATCTGGAGATGCTTTAGTTGTAGAAAATGGTAAATTAGTTATTGCATTACCACAGTATGCTTTAGACATAGAAGAGGCTAAAATGTCTATTAAAAAGTTTTTATGCTATGATATTTATAGAATAATATGTTATCATGGTGGAATATATGAAAAAGAGATAATAAAAACACTTAAAAATATTTAATATTAAGAGCTGTACAATAATTGTACGGCTTTTATTTTTAGTAAAACCTCACTTAATATTGATATAAATATGAAAGTAAAGTATAATGGTTGATAATATCAACTATTATGGAGGTTAATATGAATAAAGAAGAAATAATTAGAAAAGAGTTAAGATTGATTGTGAGAGAATTAGGGTTACTTAATCGTAACTGTTTAAATTCTGACATGACACTTGTTCAAGCGCACATATTAAACTACCTAAAACAAAATGGGGAAACTCCGTTTAATGAATTACTTATAAATTTAGGGATTGATAAGGCTTCTCTAAGTAGAATAATAAATAATTTAGAAACTAAAAATTATTTAGAGATGAAAAAGTCTGAAACTGATAAAAGAATGAAAGAAATTTGTATTCTTCCATTAGGGATGGAAGCAATAAATGATGGGGATTATAAAGCAAATAAATTTATTAATGAAATTTTAAATTTAGGAGATAGTGAGGATACAGAAGATATTATAAGAGCCTTTAGAGTATTTCGTATTCTTGCGCTTAAAAACAATCTTAATAAAAATGATTCTAGAATATTAATTGAAAGAATTTCAGAAAATTATATGTCAGAAGCAATTAAATTAGCTACAGAGGTATTTAATAATGAGCAAAGTATTCCAGTAGAATTGATTCCAGTTAATGATAACTTAAAACCAATTTGGTGGTGTGCAAGAGTAGGGGAAGATATTATTGGAGTAACAGCAGCCTGGCAAGAAAAAGATAAATGGCATTGGGGAAGATTTGCTGTTGATAAAAGATTAAGAGGTATGGGAATTGGTCAGAAGTTAGCAATATTTTCGTTAAAAGAAATTTTTAATTCTTACACTGAAGAAGTTTATATTGAAGCAAGAGATGCAACTGTAAATATGTTAATGAAATTTAGATGCGAAGTTATTGGAGAAGCGGAAAATTTTTATGTTGAGCCCGTAACTCCAATAATATTAAATAAGAGTAATTTTTTTGCTAGTATTAAATCACAAAAATAATAGATTAAATATTATAATACAGTACATTAATATCGCGATATTTCAAAGTAAGGATTCGTATCACAGGTGAATATATGAAAAAGGTTATGAATGAACAATTAATTTATGAAATACTTTCTGTTGTGGAAGAAATCCCGAAAGGGAAAGTAGCTACGTATGGACAAATTGCCAGACTTATTGGCAGAGACAAAAATGCACGACTTATAGGAAGGGTTCTTAGTCAGGCAGAGTTTTATGGGAGATATCCATGTCATCGTGTTGTAAATCATGCCGGAAGGTTGGCACCAGGTTGGAAGGAACAACGAATCTTACTATTAGATGAAGGTGTATCCTTTAAAGATGAGAATCATGTTGATATGAAGGTAAATAAGTGGGATTGCTAGGATTGGGCTTAATGATGAATAAATAGAATTATAAGCAAAGGTGCACTTGAAAAATATGGTATAATAAAAGAAAAGTGAAAGATAAATAGGGGCAGGGAGGAATTTAAATGGATAAGAAATTGTTTATACAAGCAATCACAAAATTTGTTTTTGGCTTTATAATAATAGCATTTTTATTATTCATTTCAGCGGGTACATTAAATTATTGGAATGCTTGGCTATTTATAGCTATTCTTTTTGTACCTATGCTTATTGTAGGAATTATTTTGATGACTAAGAATCCTGATTTATTACGTAAAAGGCTAAATGCAAAAGAGAAGGAATCTGAGCAGAAAATGGTAATTCTGCTTGGTGGGATAATGTTTATCTGTGGTTTTGTAGTTTCTGGCTTAAACTATAGGTTTCAGTGGATTATATTACCTAGATGGCTTATAGTTGTAGCAACAATTATATTTTTATTCTCTTATGTGATGTATGCAGAAGTTCTACGAGAGAATATATATTTATCAAGAACTATAGAAGTACAAGAAAATCAAAAGGTAATAGATACAGGATTATATGGAATTGTAAGGCATCCAATGTATTCCTCAACAATTTTATTATTTTTGTCTATGACATTAGTACTTGGTTCCATATTTGCATTTGTAATTTTTCTTTTATATCCCGTTATTATTACAAAAAGAATTAAAAATGAGGAAGAAGTATTAGAAAAAGGACTGTCAGGATATTTGGAATATAAAAACAAGGTGAAATATAGAGTGATTCCATTCATTTGGTAAAGGCAACTCCAAATTTAAAGAGTAGATAAATGTTATATGAGGGCGACTTGGAGTTTACGAGGTCGCAGATAATTTATATAATTTCGACTGAGGGAGGACTTATTTCCTTTAGTGGCAAGAGAAAAAAATATAATGCTAGTGTGACTTGGAGCTTGCGACGGAACAGCTAGCATTATATTTTTTTCTCTTTTTTTACCTGAAAGTAACTTCACGCTCAGGAATATTAGTTTGTAAATATTCTTCTATTTCTTCTAGAATATTATAATTTTTAGGGTCTGTAATTAGGCAAGTATAGCCACTATCTCCAGCACGAGCTGTTCTTCCAATTCTGTGAATATAGCTTTCAACGCTTTCAGGAGCATCATAGTTATATATATGTGTTACTCCAGTAACATCTATTCCTCTTGCAGCTACGTCAGTTGCTATTAAATATTGTATTTCACAATTTCTAAAAGATTTCATTATTTTTTCTCTTTTATTTTGAGGAACATCACTATGTATTTTTGCAGCTTTTATACCTTTAGCAGCCAGTTTAATTTCTAACTCATCAGCTCTTCTTTTTGTTCTACAAAAGATAATAGACATAAATGGATTATCTTCTTCTAAAATTTTTATTAAAGCATCTGCCTTCCATCTATCTGTAGTTTTAACTACTTCTTGCTTAATATTAGGAATTTCAGAGTCTTCATTTTCTGTAATATCAATAATAGTAGGATTAGCCATATATCTGTAAGCTAATTTTTTCACCTTAGAATCTATAGTTGCAGAAAAACAAAGAGTTTGAAGCTTTTTAGGAGCGTAAGACATTATTTTTTCTATTTCATTTCTAAAGCCCATTAAAAGCATTTGATCTGCTTCATCTATAACAACAGTATTTAGCTTACTTAAGTTTATGCTTTTTCTTTCTAAATGATCTATTAGCCTTCCTGGAGTTGCAATAATAATATTAATGCCTTTGTTTAATTTTTTTAATTGTGAGCCAACGTCTTTGCCACCGTAAGCAGCCAATATTCCTAAATCATTTATATTAAATTTAGTAGCTTCTTCAGTTATTTGTATTGCTAATTCTCTAGTTGGAGATAAAATTAGCACCTCAGTATTTTTAGAATTACTATTAATTCTTTGAAGTATAGGTAATAAAAATGCTAAAGTTTTTCCAGAGCCAGTTTTTGACTTACCTATTACATCATTTTTATTAATTATTTGAGGAATAACATTAACTTGAACTTTAGTAGGTGTTACAATACCATTTTTCTTTAATTCATCTACTAATTTTTCATTTATTTTTAAATCTTTAAAATTCATAATTATATCCTTTCTTTAAAAGCTATATAAAATAAATTAGAGCTTGGTATCCGGTGAAAGTTAACCAAGCTCCGCAATTATATCACTTATATAGTAATGTCTTAATCATAACATTTAAAATATAAATAATCAATATAATGGCGACTTGGAGTTTCTACGAGGTCGCAAAGAATATTTACATCCTTTTAATTTGTTTTTTTGGAATTTATAAAAAGATTATTATGTAAAAAACTTTCATAATTCCGAATGAAATGAGGAATTATTACCTTTAGTTTTGAAGTGTGATATATAAGGTTGCGATGACTTGGAGCGGCGCGACGGAATAAGCAACCTTATATATCACACTTTTTTTAGAAATTCTTTAGTTATAGATGAAGTATTTCTTAAGATTTTAATTTTATATTAAGATTAATAAAAAATATAAAGCAAATAATAAGTACTAAGTAATTTAAGGAAAGCATTTTTGATAAAGCTAATTTAAATTATATAGTTTACTTTATAAAAGGAGAAAATTGATGAACAAAAATAAAATACAGATAAAACACTGGATATTTTTATTGATAGGTATAGTTGCAATTATATCTATAATTATCTATCTTAAATCAAGTGGAATTATGGGGTATATGTCATCATTAGAAGATTTTAAAAATTATATAGATGGATTTGGGAATAATGCTTTTATTGCATTTTTCTTAGTTCAGTTAGCATCGATTATTATTGCACCTATTCCTAGTAATATAAGTGCTATGGCAGGGGCCATGGTATTTGGAATGTGGGAGTCTTTCATTATAACTAATTTAGCTATAATTAGCGGGTCAGCGATAGTGTTTTTCTTATCAAGACTATTTGGAAAGACTTTTGTAAATAGGTTTGTAAGCAATAAAATTTTAAATAAATATGAAGAAATCGTAAATTCACCAAAGGGTGAAATGGCAATATTTTTAATGCTACTACTTCCATTTTTCCCTGATGACATAATAAATATCTTAGTTGGACTTAGTAGTATGAGTTTTAAAAAATATTTTATAATTTCAATACTTACAAGACCATGGGGAATTTTAATGGCCACAGCATTAGGTTCATCAAGTATAACAATACCTATATGGGGATGGGGAGTAATAGCAATAGCAGCTGTTATTGTAATAATTTTTAGAGGTAAAATAGAAGAAAAATTAACTAAATTAATAAAATCTATAGCTAAGAATAGTTATCAAAATTAAGAGCTCAGTTTAGTTTTTTATTAATTTAATTTATTAAATAAGAAGAATGTTAGCTAGTAAATTAAGATTGAGCTTTAATATTATAAATAAAAATCTGTATTCGAATTAGAGAATACAGATTTTTTTAAGTTTATGTTTAGAGAATCTTAAGTTTTATACAGTAAATATATTAAGATTTTAAAACTATACTGAAATTAATAAAAGAGAGTAAATACAAGGTGTTTAGTCTTTTGAGATTAGTAGTTCTATAGAGTCAGATATATTTTATAAAAGGAGATAGCAGATGAGCAATAGTAAGATACAGATAAAAAAATGGATATTTTTATTGATAGGGATAGCAGCAATTATATCTATAATAATATATTTTAAATCAAGTGGAATTATAGGTTATATGTCATCATTAGAAGAATTTAAAGGGTACATTCAGGGATTTGGAAATAAAGCTTTTATTATATTTTTCTTATTACAATTGGCATCGATTATTATTGCACCTATTCCTAGTAATGTAAGTGCAGTTGCAGGAGCAATGGTGTTTGGAATGTGGGAATCTTTTATTATAACAACTTTAGCTATAATTAGTGGATCAGCAATAATATTTTTCTTATCTAGGATATATGGAAAGGCATTTGTAGATAGATTTGTAAGTCCGAAAGTTTTGAATAAATATGAAGATATTATAAGTTCACCAAAGGGAGAAATGATAATATTTTTAATGCTACTACTTCCATTCTTTCCTGATGATATAATAAATTTCTTAGTTGGGCTTAGTAGAATGAGTTTTAAAAGATACTTTATTTTATTAATACTTACAAGACCATGGGAAATATTAATAGCTACAGCATTAGGCTCAGCAAGTATAACAATACCTCTATGGATATGGGGAATAATACTATTAGTATCTGTGATTATAGTAATCAATAGTAGTAAAATTGAAAAGAAATTAACGAAATTAATAAAAGCTATATGATTAAAGGAGTTGTATAATACAACTCCTATTTTTTATATTATCTATGAATTTATATAAATATTACCATGTGAAATAATATCTAATTGTTGAAGTTCAATAATTTGAACTATAAAAATAAAGAGGAGCTTGGTAATCCGGCGAAAGACAAACCAAGCTCCTCAAGTAATTAGCACTTACGTACCAACTGCTCAATCATAATAACATTAATTATATAAATAGTCAAGAAAAGTTTAAGTTTTTATTTATAAAATCTTTAGGTTTATAACAAAAATATATTAAGATTTTGAATTTAAACTAAGATTAATAAGATAAAAGGAGAGATAGCAAATGGATATTGGAGTTTTAAATCAATATTTTTCACAATATGGAATAATAGTTGTTTTTATAATAGTATTTTTAGAATATTTGAATTTGCCTGGTTTTCCAGCTGGAATAATAATGCCTCTTGCAGGGGTATGGGCCTCAAAAGGTGGAGAAAATATTGTTTTAGTAATAGCACTTTCTGTTTTAGCAGGGCTTTTAGGGAGTTGGGCCTTATATTTTCTAGGTAGATTTTCAGGAGAATTTATTCTTGAAAAGTATTTGAAAAAATTTCCTAAGCATGAAGCAGCTATCAATAAAAATTTTAATATTTTAAGGGAAAAAGGATCTATGGGAGTATTTATAAGTAAACTTCTACCAATGGCAAGGACATTAATTTCAATTCCAGCAGGAGTTTTAAAATTAAATTTTGTTAAATATACAGTGAGTTCAACACTAGGAATATTTATATGGAATTTTGTTTTTATAGGTGCAGGTTATGTATTTGGAGAAGCAGTATTTCAAAAATTAACTTTTTTATAGGAGGGATATAAATGAAAATAGCAATGTTAACTAATAATTATAAACCATTTGTTGGGGGAGTACCTATATCTATAGAAAGATTATCTAATGGACTTAGAGAATTAGGACATGAAGTTTATATATTTGCTCCAACTTATGAAAATCAAGAGGAAGAAGAGTATGTTATAAGATATAAGTCAGTCAGGTATAAAATTTCAGGTGGAATAGTTATTCCAAATATGTTTGACAAAGAAATAGAAGGAAAATTTAAATCATTAAATATAGATATGATACATGTTCATCATCCAGTAATTATGGGACAAACAGCTTTATATTTAGGGAAAAAATATAATATTCCAGTAGCATACACTTACCATACTAGATATGAACAATACTTACATTATATAAAACCTTATAGAGCATTAGAAGAAAATGCTAAGAAGAATGAGGAAAATTATCTTGGGGAGTTTGAAGATTCAATTTTAAACTTTGCTGAAGAAAAACTAGTACCTGGATTTGTAAGGTATTTTACAAATAAGTGTGATTTAGTATTCGCACCAACAAATATGATGAAAGAGTATTTGATAAATAATAATACTAAGACAAGAATTGAAGTTATGCCAACTGGATTAAATGAAAATTATTTCAAAGAAGAAAATGAAACTGTAAACGAAATAAGAAAAAAATATAAGGGTGATAAAAAGTATCTTTTTTGTACAGTATCAAGACTAAGTAAAGAAAAAAATATTGAATTCATTATAAATGGGATTAAATCAGTAAAAGATAAAATTGGAAACTCATTTAATACTTTAATAATTGGAGAAGGACCAGAAAAAGAAGCATTAATTGAAATGGTTAAAGAATTTAACTTAAAGGAAAATATAACATTTTTAAATAAAATTGATAATAAGGAAATTGGTAATTATTATAAGGCTTGCGATTTGTTCCTTTTTGCATCTAAATCTGAAACTCAAGGGATTGTACTGATTGAGGCTATGGCAGCAAAACTTCCAGTAGTTGCAATTAAAGCAAGTGGAGTAGTTGATATTGTAGTAAATGATAAAAATGGATATATGACAAACGAAAATATAGATGAATGGTCAGAAAAGGTAAAGGATATTGTAACTAATTATGAAAAAATGAATGAACTTAAATATGGAGCATATAATGAAGCTTTAAAATATCTAAATTCTAATATAGCAAAAAAGGCTGAATACAATTATGAGTACACAATAAAAGAATACTATAATAGAGGACTTAAATATGAACTTAAGGCAAACTAGAGAAATAATAATTAGTAAGCTATTTATAGCATATTTAGAGTTAGTCTTTAAAACAAGTAAAATAGTTTTAAATGAATTTAACTTTGATATTAATAATAGCATAATTGGATTTTGGCATGGAGATAGTTACTCAATGAATCTAGTTGTAAAAAAAATAATTAATGAGAAAGATAGACTAAATGTTATTGTCACAGCAGATACTAGGGGGAATTATATAGAAAATGTTTTAAAAAAATATAAAGTTAAGGCTTTAAGAATGCCAGATGGAATTAGAATGAAGTCATTTTTAAGGGATTTAAGATTAATTAGCAAAGAAGAAAATGAATCAATCGCAATAGCATTAGATGGGCCATTAGGACCATACCATATTCCTAAGAAAATAGGATTTTCTTTATCAAAGGAAGCTAATAAAAAGTTTATTGGAATTAAATTAGATTACTCAAATAAAATAAGTTTAAAAAATAGATGGGATAAATACTCTATTCCATTACCATTTACAACTATAAAAATAAATATTATTGATTTTGGAGTTGTTACATCAGACAATCTTATAAGTTTTAAAGATTATAGTGAAAAAATTATAAAAGCTCTTTAGAAATTTTTTAGAAATACCTATAGTATATCTTTAGGATTAAAAGATATACTTTGGGTATTATGATTAATTTAAAGAATTTATTGTATAATATAGATATACATTATTGTAAGGAAGAGGAGTATAACTATGAAATCATATAATATTTTAGTTGTAGAAGATGAAAAGGAAATAGCAGATGCTATAGAAATATACTTAAAAAATCAAGGGTATAATGTTTTTAAAGGATGCAATGGAGTAGAAGGTTTAGAAATTATAAGTAAAGAAGAAATACATTTAGCAATAATAGATATAATGATGCCAAAGATGGATGGAATAGCTATGACTATGAAGCTTAGAGAAAAGCATGACTTTCCAGTTATTATGCTTTCCGCAAAATCAGAAGAGGTTGATAAAATTATGGGACTTAATATAGGAGCTGATGACTACGTAACAAAGCCATTTACACCTTTAGAACTACTAGCTAGAGTAAACTCTCAATTAAGAAGATATTCAAAATATCTAAATTTAGTAGTTGACGAAAAAGTAAAGTCTAATAGCTTTATAATAGGAGGACTTGAATTAAATGCTGACACTGTTGAGTTAACTGTAGATGGTAATCAAGTAAAAATAACTCCAATTGAATTTAAAATACTTCATTTACTTATGCAAAATCCTGGAAGAGTATTTTCAGCTGATGAAATATATGAAAGAGTATGGAATGAACAAGCTATAAATACAGATACAATAATGGTTCATGTAAGAAATATAAGAGAAAAAATTGAAATTAATCCTAAAAATCCAAAATATTTAAAGGTAGTGTGGGGAGTTGGATACAAAATTGAAAAGCAATAAAGTAAGTAATATAGGTAGTTATATAGTCTATACATTAATATTAATTATATCCATTAGTTTAGTTAATTTTTATCCTGAAATAGAAGGTATAGCTAAAAGCAAAAAGGCACCATCATATTTTGATAATTATGATTTTCAAAGAAATTTATATGAGGGATCTTATGTATTATATAAGGATATGTTAGAAAAAGAGCAAAATAGATCCTTATATGGGGATGAAATTTTCTTTAAAGGATTAAATAATTTTTATGAAGATAATACAGAGGAATATAGATTTGTTAGGGATGACATAAATTTTGAAATCAATGAATGGAATACACGTCTAAAAAGAGATTTTAAAAATTTAGATTATTATGTTGTAAGTAAAAAAAATAATACTATAATTTCTAATGAAGATACTAACTTAAGTCAGCTTATATCTAATAATGGTAATAATCTAAACGAGGTTAATGAACATTATCAGTTTTATATCGTTATAGATTTTGATGAACAAGGAAATTTAAATATATTAAAGTCAAGAGGAATAAGTGATAATAGTATAAATAGATTTTTAGATTTTGGATGGACCAATATTTTTCATACCTCTATTAATATAAATCCGAGCTCTCCATCTAATTTAACTATAGTTTACGGAGTACCACAAACTTTAAAATATACTGATGAAATAAGTAGTGGAATTGATGGATCATATATTTACAATTATTCTAATACTATCTCATTTATTGATTTAGTATTATATGTACTCATAATATTATTAGCTTTATTTATTCCATTTAATAAAGAAAAGAATATTTTATTAATCAGAAAGGTAATTAAAATTCCTTTTGAGATATTAATAAGTATTATTGGAGTGATTACAGCCCTTGTTACATTTTCTCCTAATATAGTATATTGGACAATTAATAATCAATTAATTAAAGAAAGTATAGTAGACATTGGGGTACCATATAAATATATTGATGCATTATTATATTTGGGCAATATAGCTTATTGGTTTCTTCTATTAATAACTTCTTTTACAGCAGTAGTATTTATTAAATATATATTCAATAAAGGATTGAAAAACTATATAAAAGAAAATACAATAATATGCAAAATACTTAAACGTATAAAAGGTTTTTGGAGAAAAATATATACTCAACTTATTAATATAGATTTAAATAGTAAATCTAATAAATTAATAATAAAGCTATTAACTATTAATTTTATAGTTTTAGCATTAATCAGTACGTTATCATTTTTAGGGATAGGTGCACATATAATATATACAATATTTTTATTCTTCTTTTTAAGAAAGTATTTCCATGATATACAAAATAAATATTCAGTATTATTAAAAGCTACAAATAAAATTGCAGAAGGTAATTTAGAGGTTGATATAGAAGAAGAACTTGGGGTTTTCGAACCATTAAAAGGTGAACTTAAGAAAATACAAACTGGATTTAAAAATGCAGTTGAAGAAGAGGTAAAAAGTCAAAAAATGAAAAGTGAACTTATTTCTAATGTATCACATGATTTAAAGACCCCTTTAACCTCAATAATAACTTATATAGATTTATTAAAAGATGAAAATATAAGCAAAGAAGATAGAATAAAATACTTAGATACATTAGATAGAAAATCTCAAAGGCTTAAGAATTTGATAGAAGATCTATTCGAAGTAAGTAAGGCCACAAGTAAAAATGTTCAATTAAATATAGTTAATGTAGATATAGTTTCACTTATGAAACAAACACAATTTGAATTAGGTGATAAAATTGAGGAATCATCACTTAAATTTAAATGGAATTTCCCAGAAAATAAAATCATAGTGCCTTTAGATAGTCAGAAGACTTTTAGAGTATTTGAAAATTTATTAATAAATATAGTGAAATATTCAATGCCAAAATCTAGGGTATTTATTGATATTATTGATGAAGAAAGTTATGTATATGTTACTTTAAAGAATATGTCAGCAAATGAAATAGATTTTACAGCAGAAGAAATAGTAGAAAGATTTGCAAGAGGAGATAAATCTAGAAATACAGAAGGGTCAGGCCTTGGATTAGCAATAGCTAAAAGCTTTGTTGAATTACAGGGTGGAACATTAAATATAGAAATAGATGGAGATTTATTTAAAGTAGTATTAAAATTTAAAAAGTAGTCTTAAAGGATTGAAATAGTATATGTAAATATACTTGTTTTAATCCTTTTTATATTAAGATAAAATAAGTATTATTGACAATAAAACTAATAAAAGTTAATATATATTTATATTGAATATTTTAATCCTATGAAAAGAAGTAGTAGTTAAATAAAGCTTCAGTAAAGAGAGTTAAGGATGGTGAAATCTTAGCAAGAAGAAGTTTAATGAATGGATCTTTGAGGAATGAGGAGAAATCTTATGAGAGTATCTGATATGGTGGGCTGCACCTTATAGCTGATAGAGTATGCTAGTACTTGAAAATGAGTGGTGTAACTTTAAAGTTATGCAATTTAGGTGGTATCACGGATATTATACTCCGTCCTATTTATATAGGACGGAGTTTTTTTATTTTGGAAATATTATTTTTACTAATAGGAGGAGTATATATGAAAAAAGAAGTTATTTTAACAGGGGATAGACCAACAGGAAAACTTCATATAGGACATTATGTTGGTTCTTTAATTAACAGGGTAAAATTACAAAATACAGGTAAGTATAATATGAATATAATGATTGCAGATATTCAAGCTTTAACAGATAATGCAAGAAATCCAGAAAAAATAAGGACTAACTTCCTAGAGGTTTTATTAGATTATTTAGCAGTAGGTATAGATCCCAAAAAATCTACTATTTTCATTCAATCTCAGATACCAGAGCTTAATGAGTTGACTATGCACTATTTAAATTTAGTTTCATTATCTAGATTAGAAAGAAATCCAACAGTAAAGAATGAAATTAAGGAAAGAGGTTTCGAAAGTAGTATACCATCAGGATTTTTAATTTATCCTATAAGTCAGGCTGCTGATATAACAGCATTTAAAGCGAATGTAGTTCCAGTTGGAGAAGATCAACTTCCTATGATTGAGCAGACTAGAGAAATTGTTAGAAGCTTTAATAATATTTATAAAACTAATATATTAATTGAGCCAAAAGCAATTATTCCAGAGGGAATTTCAGCAAGACTTCCAGGAATAGATGGGAAAAGTAAGATGAGTAAATCATTAGGAAACACAATTTATCTATCTGATGATGAGGATACAATAAGAAAAAAGGTTATGAGTATGTACACTGATCCTCATCATATAAGAGCTGAAGATCCAGGAAGAATTGAAGGAAATGTCGTATTTACTTATTTAGATATTTTTTGTAAAGACAAAATATTATTAAATGAAATGAAGGAGCATTATAGAAGAGGAGGACTGGGAGACATAAAAATAAAGATATATTTAAATGAATTATTACAAGAAGAGATTAAGCCTATTAGAGAAAAAAGAAGAGAATATGAAAAAAATAAGGAGTATTTATATGATATTTTGAAGGATGGAAGTAAAGTGGCTAGAGAAATCACTTCCAATACTTTAGATGAGGTTAGAAATGCAATAGGGCTAAATTATTTTAGTAATTGACAAAGAAAAAAACTCCTTGCGGAGTTTTTTAATTTATTTTAATTTACAACTGTTTTAAATATCACCATTTTACTAAGCTTTAAATTTTCTTCTCTTGAATAGAAATACGAAGACTATACTTACTAATAATAAAGCTATATATCCAGATAAAGTTAAAATTGTACTTTTGACATTTTCCATAGTTGAGCTGGAAGGATTATTCATTTGGCTAAAACCTTGCTGTCTATTATTTGGATTTATTTCTCTATTACCATTATTTGTAGTATTATTTAACATCTGAACTTCATATTGTACATTTGTTGCGTTAGGATTTTGCATTTGAGTTTGCCCACCTACAGCATTTAGGGTTTCCATTTGATCTACTTGTGTTTGAATTTCTTCTGTTTGGCCACCAGGCATTTGACCGCCAGGCATTTGCCCGTCTGGCATTTGCCAACTTGGTATTTCACCGTCTGGCATTTGCCAACTTGGCATTTCACCGTCTGGCATTTGCCAACTTGGCATTTCACCGTCTGGCATTTGGCCACCAGGCATTTGCCAATTTGGCATTTCACCACCTGGCATTTGCCCCTCTGGTATTTGATCATTTGGCATTTGATCTTCTTGAATTTCATTATTTTCTATATTAGAACTATCAGTTGAGTTATTGTTAGGTGATTGAAAGTTCATCATACCACCTTGAGTACCTAAAGCAGTTAAATTAACTGTAGTTTCAATGGTTCCATAGGTAGTTGAAGGTTGGCTTCCATCAAGCTGTGCAGATATACTTTTTGCTCTATCTATTCCAAAGTTTATTAATTCAGGAAGAGAAGCTTCATATTCTTCGTAAGTATAAAATGCAGTAGCATCATTTTTAACATAATCAGCTATTAATGAATTTACTTCATTTATTGTTTCTTCATAAGTTCCATCATTAACGTAATCAACAATTTCTTGAAGATATCGATGATAGATTTCTTTATATTCATCAACTTCTAATAGCTTACTTATTAAAGGACTGTTTTCAAGAGAATCTGTAACTGGACTATCTATTGGGAAGTTTATAGCGTTACTAGCACTTCCTACGGTAAATCCACCAAAAGAAAGATTATAGTCCCAAGGAATTATCTCAAATACACCATCTTTTTCATAAAGATAGTAATTATGTTTCATATTAGATGCATAACTATCTAAATTTACAAGGAAGGTATTAACTGCAAAATATCTAAGTATTTCATCTACATTAAGATATTCTTCTAAATTAGTTCCTTCATTTAGATTTTTTATCATTTCAATAACTTTATCTTCATCAGATTCAGTAGTTGTTTTAAATATATTATTATTAAATATATCAGAATAGGATTCTTTATTATCATCAGTATAAACTAGGTTTGCACCGTTAGAAGAACCCATTCCTCCAAAGCCCATCATGCCACCTCTAAATCCATTTCCGTTAGTTTTATCATTTGATTGAGCATCAGAGCTTTCTATATTACTATCAGTACTAGCGGCAGAATTACCATCAGTTTGCTCATTATTCATATTAGGTGGAGCAGTAATTTCTCTATTTTCTCCGTTACCCATATTAGGAGGAGTGAAACCTTCAGGAACTTCGAAATTATTCATATTAGGTGGAACAACATTATCACCATTTTCAGAATTACCCATATTAGGAGGAGAAAAGCCTTCAGGAATTTCTATATTTTCCATATCAGGAAAATTGAATCCTTCCATATTTTCTTTGTTACCCATATCACCAATTCCATTACCTTCAGGTTTATATAGGTTTCCAGATAAAGAACCATAATTTCTTTCTATAAATTCTTCTTCAATAACTTCTACTGCAAAGTATAATCCCCATTCTTCACCGTTTATTTTTATATTTGTAAAGGCAAATGCAGGAGTAGGAACACCCATTTTTTCAAGTAAATCATATGAAAGATATTCTTTCATATATGTTGCATCTGACATTATATTATTTAATGAAATCTTACTTAGTCCATCTAAGGATTGTCCATCAATATATTCATCAAATTTTACTTTAAAGCTATATCTATCAGTAGTATTATCACCAGCAATCATAGCTAAACTAGAATTTCCTTTAGCTCTAATACCAACATTATAATACTTAGTTCCATTAACGGTAATATTAGCAGTTATATATTCTTCGTCTGAAGCATTCTCTAATAAATACTTCCAATTATCTTCATCAATTTCTAAATCAATTTCCGTTACTTGTTCTTTATTAAGAATAGTATCAACATAAGTGAAATTACTATTGGAACTAGTGATTTCAGCATTAACATTTTTGGAATTCACATAAATTATAGTAGTAAAAAATAGAGCTATAGCTGTGAATGTAGCAATTATAGCATTTATATATTTATTTGAAATCATTTTTTTACACCACCTTAAGGGTTAATTCATGTAGTCTCCATTATAGCTTACTAGAACAACGTTATTAACTCCTTCTATATTATTAATTTCATTTACGAATTTAGTTGACATTTCTTTTAATCTTATTTCAACAGTAATCTCTATACCATTACTAGCAGATACAGTTTTAGATTTTATAACATGTTTTTTTACCGATTTATTAATATGATTCATTGCTAAGCTTTCACTATTTTCATCATTACAATTTACTATTAATATATAAGGATTATCTGAACTCTTTTTGTTTACAAATACAAGCATTATAATTCCAATAAAAACAGAGCCAAATATAGCTAGAGGAATAAGTCCAGCACCAAGAACTATACCAGCGCTAATTGACCAAAAAACAAATGCAATATCTAAAGGTTCTTTAATAGCAGATCTAAATCTTACTATTGATAAAGCACCAACCATACCAAGTGATAAAACAACATTTGAAGTTACAGCTAAGATTATAAGAGTTGTTATTAAAGACATAGCAATAAGTGATACACCAAAGTTTTCAGAGTACATTACTCCTCTAAAAGTTTTCTTATAAACTAAGAAAATAAATAATCCTATAGCAAATGCAAGCGCAAGAGCTATAACCATATCAAGAATTGAGAATGAAGAAGCTTTTTCTAAAAAGCTTGATTTAAAAATATCATTAAAAGTCATTTTTTATACCTCCAAAATATAAATTATACTGTAAATAGTCGACAAGCTGCATATTTTGATACAGCAGTTTGACTGCGAATATTAGTTTGAATAAGATCCCTTATTATGTCAGGCAGAAAATTATCATATTTAATTTCTAATATTATTGGCCTTTGATCTATTAAACCTAAGGTTGGTAGATTAGCATCAAAGATATTTGTAGAATATAGACCGCTCTTTAGATTATTATCTATTGTTATTCTTACATTTCCAGCATTGAAAATATAAGCTTCTCTAGTATAATCAACTATAGTTTTAGGTTTAAGATATTGATATTTTAGCTTACAATAAAATTCTTTTAGTACATTATTATTGGAATCTTTTAAAAATTCTATATCTCCATTTAATATTTTTTCACATTCTTCCTTAGTTAATGGAGCAGAAGATTTATAACATAACCCATTAGATTTGCTTTTCTTTTCAAGCCTGATGAAAGAATGGTTATGATTATAGAACCTAATTCTAAATTTTTCCCTATTATTAAATCCATTAATTTTTTCCATTAAAGCTTTATCAGAATAATTATCAAAATATAGGCTTCGTATATGATAAATACCATCATCACCTGCATTTCTATCTAGCGTTGCGATATGTTTAAGCCTATTTTTTATAGATAGATAATCAGAGTAATTAATAAATACTTTAATTTCATGTCTTGGCTTTGTCATAAAATAATCACCTCCTGTCAAAATAATACTATTATAGTAACCTTAAATTAGTCTTAAATTTAATTTTATTTTAAGGTTTCTGTGGTAGAATTTTGTTATGGAATAATATAAAAAAAGTAAATCAGGATATTTCATATTGAAAACTATTGTGATTGTGGAGGTAATTATATGAAACTACTTTTAATAGAAGATGAAAGAGAATTATCAGAAGCTTTAGTTCAAATACTTACTAATAATAAATATACTGTTGATGCAGTTTATGATGGTGAAGATGGATTAAGCTATGGTTTAACAGATGTATATGATGGAATAATTTTAGATATTATGTTACCTAAATTAGATGGATTAAGCGTACTAAAAAAATTAAGAAAGGAAGGGATTTTAACTCCAATAATAATGCTTACAGCTAAAACTCAAATTGAAGATAGAGTTTTAGGATTGGATTTAGGAGCAGATGATTATTTATCTAAGCCTTTTGCAGCGGAAGAGCTATTAGCAAGACTTAGATCCATAACAAGAAGAAAAGGAAATTTAATAAATCAAAATATATTAACTTATGGAGATATAAGATTAAATATAAATACTTATGATTTAGATGTTAATGATGAAAGTATAAGATTAACATTAAAAGAATTTGAAATAATTAAATATTTTATGGAAAGGCCTAAATGTGTTGTAAGTAAAGATGATTTAATAACTAAACTTTGGGGTTTTGATTCTGAAGTTGAGTATAATAATATAGAAGTATATATTTCATTTATTAGAAAGAAATTAACGTATTTAAAATCAAAAGTAAACATAGTAACAATAAGAGGTGTTGGATATAGATTGGAGGATTAAGCTTGTTTGATAAGTTAAAGAAAAGATTAATATTGATTAATATGTCACTATTAACTATGGTTTTTGTTTTGATTTTTGGAACAATTTATATATCAACTGCTATAAGTATGCAGAGCGATTTAAAGCGTGAATTAATGTATACCATGTCTAGTCCGAAGAGGCCTATGATTACCTCTCCAATGATGGCTAGTAGTATAATCATTGAATTAGATTCTGATAATAATATTGCACAGGTTTTAACTTATATGGAATTAGATAAAGAGGCACTTCAAGAAACTATAAATGAAATAGTTAATAATGAAAATAAATTTGATAAAGTAAAAATAGAAGAAAGTAGATATGCATATTTAAAAGAATATACAGCTAAAGGATTAAAAATAGTTCTTATGAGTAGAGAGCAACAGCTTGGTACTCTGATTAATCTTTTAAAAGTATTTTTAACAATAGGGAGTATAAGTCTTATTTTACTATTATTTATAAGTATTTATCTAACTAATAGAACTATTAAGCCGATAAAAGAAAGTTTTGAAAAGCAAAAACAATTTATAGCAAATGCTTCACATGAATTAAAAACACCATTAACTATAATAAGAACAAATACCTCATTAGTATTATCTAATAGAAGTGAAACAGTAGAAAGTCAAAGTAAATGGATTAATTATATTAATAATCAAATAGAAAGAATGGCAAAGTTAATAGATGAAATGTTATCATTAGCAAAATTAGATACAGGTAAGGAACTAGTGGAATTTACATCTTTTAATATTAGTAAATTAATAAATAATGTATTGCTAACTTTTGAAGCAGTACTATTTGAATATAATATTGAATTACTATCTAATATAGAAGATGAGGTATTTATAAAAGGTGATAAAGAGAGTATAAAAAAGGTCTTTAATATATTATTAGATAATGCAATAAAATACACAAATAAAAATGGTAAAATAGATGTGAGTTTAAGTCAGGATAAAAATAAGATAAAACTGAAAGTTAAAAATACAGGAGAAGGAATAAAGAAAGAGGATTTAGAAAAAATATTTGAAAGATTCTATAGGGTAGATACATCTAGAGCTAGAGAAACAGGGGGATATGGCTTAGGTTTATCTATAGCTAAATCCATAGTTGAGAGTCATAATGGGAAAATATATGCAGAAAGTAATGTAGGAAAAGATGCAACTTTCATAATTGAATTTAATATATAATAGATTTATTAAGCATAAAATAACAATTGTATTATGGAGAGTTTTTATGAAAGATAGAGAATATATAGAAAAAGAAGCAAAAATGCTTTATAAATATATACTTGAGGATAATGAAAGATTTGATAATAAAAAGCAGCTTTATGCAAGAATATTTAATAATATTAAAAATACTGCAGAATGTGATATTGGAGGAATTGAAACTCTAGATTTATCGGCGAGTGAAATTAAATCAATAATCAAATACATAGTAGATAACTATAAAGTAGATTAGATTTTATTTTCCAAATAAAATGAGGAATTATTTCCTTAGGTAGTAAGAGAAAAAAATATGATGTTAGTGTGACTTGGAGCTTGCGACGGAACAGCTAACATCATATTTTTTCTCTATTTTATAGGATCATGATAAATGTACCTATTGTAATAAAAATTCCACCTATAACAGTTTTTACGCTAGCAGCTTCTTTTAGTATTACAAATGCTAAGATCATTGTTATTACTACACTAAACTTATCTATTGGAACTACTTTAGAAGCTTCACCAATTTGTAAAGCTTTGTAGTAGAATAACCAAGAAAGTCCAGTAGCTATACCAGATAAGATTAAGAATAGCCAGCTTTTTTGAGTTATGTTACTGATTTGATTTAGGCTACCATTAACTAGTACTATACCCCAAGCCATAACTAAGACAACAACAGTCCGAATTGCAGTAGCTAGGTTCGAGTTTATGTTTTCAATTCCTATTTTAGCTAATATTGAAGTAAGTGCAGCAAAAAAAGCTGATAGCAAAGCGTAGACAACCCACATATGAATTACTCCTTTAGAATTAATTTTTTCTAACAATTAAAAATTCCCCCAAATATAGTATAAATATAATATAATTATATAATATTACCAATTATAAATAAAGGTGATGTTAAAATTAGGAGCTATTTAAAAAATGAATATGAAAAAAATAAAAATATACATATATTATATACTTTAAGCATTATATATATTAAGAGACAATTTAGATAAAAAGTATAATATAATAATAAATAATACTAAAAAAACTATTAAGATTAAATAAAAAAAGAGGATAATAGTATGGCAGTATAGAAGTAATAACTGTATCAAATATTTGGAGGGGGTAGTATGGTATTATCAACTAATCCAGCAGTTAGACTATACGAAATTTTAAGTGAATCAAAAGAGTTTTGTAGTAATAATACTAAAAAGCAAAGTAGATTTAGAACGGTAGAGTCAGTCTTAGCCCAGGTTTTCGATTTAGACATAAACGATGACGAGAAAATATTTAAATCTATCATTCAAATTATTCAAATGATAGAGAATATTAAAAAACTCACTAATAAAATTGAAAGTAATTCAAAGGACGAATTAGTAAAATCACTTACTAATTTCGAAAAAAGAATTATGGCTTTAGGATTAGATGATGATATACACAAGCTAGACATTATAATTACAAAGGAAATATTGATATCTATTAATGGATTAGCATTAGCTTTGGATGTATGTAATCAATATAAAAGCGTTGAAGAAGAAAATTTAATTAAATTTAAAGAAAAGATTCAAATATTAATAGAAGAGTTAGAAGAAGTAGAAGTGAATGAAGAACTAAAAGATTTTATAAATAATGTACTTAGCGATTTATACCATAAGATAGAAGAATATAAAGTATATGGTATAGATGGATTAAAGATATCTATAGAGCAGGGGTTAGGAAGCATAATGCTTAATAACAAAATTTGTGAAGAGACTGCCAAGAATAAAAACTTTAAAGAAAGTATAAAGAAGGTTCTAAGTTTACTTACAAGTATAAATACAACAGTTTCATTTGTGAAAAATATAATACCAATTGCACAAGAAGCAAATAATATAGTAAATAGGCTTTTAGGATAATATTAATACAAAAAAAAAGTGCATATAAAATAGTTTGAATGCAGGAGCTGTTTTTAGCAGCCCCTTTTTCTGTTTTATTTATAGGTTGTATAAGGAGAAGGATCTTTTTCTCCAGTAGGAGTTTTTTCATTAGCTTTATTTTTAATCTGTTCATTATAATTTGGAGAAGTTGGATTTAAATTATTTTTATTATTATTTTTCATAGATTAACCTCCATTAGTTTAATATCAATAATTAGATTTTCCAAAATATAAAAAAATATTATATAATTTAATAAATTGAATATTAAGTAGGTGAAAATATGGATAGAAAAAAGATTTTTATTATAGAAGATGATAATAAAATAAGAAATGAATTATGTACATTTTTAAATAAATATGGTTATGAAACAACATATTCATTAGATTTTGAACATGTTGTGGATGAAGCCTTAGAAGAAAACTATAGTTTAATTTTACTAGATATAAACTTACCATATTTCGATGGTTATTATATTTGTAGAGAAATTAGAAAGAAAAGTTCAGTTCCTATAATAGTTGTAACTAGTAGAGATAGGGAAGTTGATGAGCTTATGAGTATGAATTTAGGAGCAGATGATTTTATAACAAAACCGTATAGTACACAAATACTTTTGGCTAGAATATCATCACTATTAAGACGAACTTATAGTAATCAAGAGTCAGAAATCCTAGAATACAATAATCTTGAACTAAATTTATCCAGAAGTGAAGTTGAATATAAAGAAAATAAAATAGAACTAAGCAAAAATGAAAACAAGATTTTATATGTGTTGATGAAGAACAAAGAAAAGATAGTTTCTAGAAATGAAATTATAGAATCATTATGGGAATCTGACGAATTTGTTGATGATAATACATTAACAGTAAATATTAATAGACTTAGAAAGAAGTTAGAGGAAATAGGAGCAGTAGACTTTTTAAAAACTAAGAGAGGGCAAGGATATATATTAATATGAAAATTATAGATTTTTTTAAAGAAAGAATATTATTTATATTTATTAATATATTAATTTTAGTATTTACAGCAGGGTTACTTAGTGTTTTAAAAGTAGACTTCTATGCAATTGTATTTATATTTGCAATAAATTTAATAGGAATATTAGTTTATCATATATATGACTACTTTAATAGAAAAAGGTATTATGAGGATTTACTTATGAATTTAGAATCTTTAGATAAGAAATACTTGATTGCTGATATTACAAAAGAAGGAAGCTTTCTAGAAAGTAAAATTTTATATTATATATTAAATGAAGTAACTAAATCAATGAAGGATGATATAGCAGCTTTTAGAATAAATAATAAGGAATACAGAGAATATATTGAACTTTGGGTTCATGAAGTAAAAACTCCAATAGCCAGTAGCAAGCTTATTATTGAAAATAATAAATCAGAATTAACTGAAAGTATAGATGAAGAAATTACTAAGGTAGAAAGCTACATAGAACAGGCATTATTTTATGCTAGAAGCAATGACTTAGAAAAGGATTATATTATTAAAGAGCTTGATTTAAGATCTATTGTCAATAAAGTAATAAGAAGAAATTCAAAGTTATTAATTGAAAAGAGAATTAAAATTGAAACCTTAGACTTAGAAAAAATAGTTTATACAGATAGCAAGTGGATAGAATTTATTTTAAATCAAATAGTATCGAATTCAATTAAATATATTGATAATGATAAGCTAGAAAGTAAAATCAAGTTTTATACAATGAATATTGGAGAAAATGTAGTCCTATACATTGAAGATACTGGAATTGGAATGAATGAAAGAGATGTGATTAAAGCCTTTGAAAAAGGATATACAGGAGAAAATGGACGTAAGTATGGAAAATCTACTGGAATAGGATTATACCTATGTAAAAAGTTGACACAGAAGCTTGGTTTAGGAATTAATATTGAGTCAGAAATTAAAAAAGGAACTAAAGTATTAATAACCTTTCCTATTAATAAGATGATGTTATTTAAATAGATGGATAATATCATATTGTTTTCTCCGTATCAGGCTCGAAGTCGACAGAACATAATATTAGCCCTCTTTCTATACGGAAGGAAGAAATTCTAAGTTAACGCAATATGATTTTAGATACTCCTATCAAATATTTGGTAAAAATGTTATGATAGTTTTAATAAAAAAATAAGGCATGAATTATAAGTATTCTTTTGAAGAAAATTGGCAACCTAAAAATAATTATGAAAATACTAAGTTATTAAACCCAATATTACATTAAGGGAGAAAATATGATCAAATTTAAAGAATTTCCTATTATAGATACAAAACACTTATTATTAAGAAGAATTGCTGATGATGATATTTATGACATTTTTGATTTAAGAAGAGACCCTAGAATGAACGAATATACTGATACGAAACCAGATAAAAGCCTAGAGGAAACAAAATTATATATTAATAAAATGAACAATGGTATTGATGAAGACAAATGGATTATTTGGGCGATTGAACATAGACAATCAAAAAAAGTAATTGGAACTATTAGCATTTGGAATATAGATTTAGAAGAAAGAAATGCTGAACTTGCTTATGGAATTGCAGTTAGCTATCAAAATAAAGGGCTAATGAAAGAAGCATTGTTAAGTGTAATAGATTATGGCTTTAATTGTATGAATTTAAATTCACTAGAAGCGTACACAGAGGAGAATAATATTAACTCTATTAAGCTTTTAGAAAAATGTAAGTTTATAGAAGTAGATAGGGTTGATGATGAAGGACTATACAGTGATAGAATTTATCATATGATTGTATATAAGCTGAATATAAATAGTTATTAGAAATATTTTAATAAAGTACTCACTTTAAAAGAAAAAAGAAAAGTTATGAATATATAGTAGGATACTTAAAAGGAGGTAAATAATGAAAGATATAATGACAGATAGATTAATTTTAAGACCTTGGAGAAATAGCGATAGTAAAGATTTGTATGAATATGCTCAAAGTGAATTAGTAGGTCCAAGGGCTGGGTGGAAACCACATAAATCAGAAGATGAAAGTAAAGAAATAATAAATAAGTTCATAGAAAATAATGATTCATATGCAATAGTTCTAAAGAAAGAAAACAAAGTAATTGGAGGAATTGGATTACATAATAGAAAACCTGACGATTCTTTGAAGGATTTAGAACAAAGAGAGATTGGTTATGTTTTAAATCCTAAATATTGGGGGCATGAATATGTTCCAGAAGCAGTGGAAGCATTAATTGATTATGGATTTAACGAAATGAATCTAGATTTAATATGGTGTGGACATTATGATTTTAATAATAACTCAAAAAGAGTTATCGAAAAATGTGGGTTTAAATATAAATTTACAAGAAAAGAAAATATAAAATTACTAGATAATATGGAAGTCAATATGGTGTATTATAATATTTTAAGAGATGACTATATTGAAGCTAATGCTACTTATCTATTTCAGATGAGAATCACAGAGAGCTAATTTAGAAAGATGCAAAAAGAGGTCACGATATATGAAAGTGCTGATTTTTGGTATAGTTGCAAGTGGGAAAACGACACTCTCAAGAAAATTATCTTTAAAATATAATATACCATGTTATGAGGGAGATAGTATAGCTTGGGGCGGAAAAGGTGAAGTAAGATATAAACGCTCAGATTTAGAACAACTAAATACAATCTTAGAAATAGATAGTAAAGGAGATTGGATAATTGAAGGCACTTATAGACAAAGTCAAAAATGTGCATTTGATATGTGTGATATAATCATTTTCTTAGATCCGCCATTATATATAAGAAAGGTAAGGATAATTACTCGATTTATAAAACAGAAGTTGGGAATAGAAAAATGCAATTACAATCCTACTTTTAAAATGCTAAAAAACATGTTTAAATGGACAAAAGATTTTGAAAATAAAAGAAGTAAATATGAAAATATGTTATTAGAATATGAAGATAAATTAATTAGAATAAAAAATGGGAAAGAGATAGAAGTAAAAATAGATAAAGGAGAAATTATAAATGAGTAAAATTTTAATGAATCTTATAAAATCTATAATATTTGGAATACTAATTTACCTTGGTTTCTTTTACACTTTGGGAACTATATTTAGTGCTGCCTTTGGAGCAGTAATGACAACAGGTATTTCTATTATTGTAACAATGCTTTTTTGTACATATACAATAATAGATACAATAAAAGAATATTCTGGTAAATAAATATTATAACGAATAAAACTCCTACTAATAAGTTATTGGTAGGAGTATTTTAAATTCAGTATATGTAGATTTTATTTAATACAAAGCTAATTAAAAGATTTATTGATGAGAATATTACTGAAATTATTAATACATTAGTTAAAAGTAAATTATATTTAATTATATTTATATGAGAAAATAAATCAAAATTAATTACATTAAGGATAAGTAATATTATGAAAATAAATATAACACCTATAAAAGCACCTTTAATATCTGCTTTACTTAAAGAGATATGAGAGCAGATACTAAATACCAAGTATAAAAACAAATAAAATTCTAGTCTTTTAAAGTTAGATAATGAGAAGATACTTTTTAAAAATGTAAATATACCATTAGCACTTAACAAATCATTAGTATTTTCTAAAGAAGCTGGTACAAATATTTTAAGTAATAAAATAATAATTAAACTTCCACATATAATAGGGGCTATACCTATAAAGAAGTTTCCTATTTGATGATATATATTCCTAGAGTTATAGGAATGATTTACATATCCTAAAGTACTATTTTCACTATTAACTTGAAAAAATTTTACTTCTTTGATTTTATGTCCAAATAATAAGGCAACTATAAGGTGGCTAAGTTCATGAATTGGAACACCTACAATGCCTGTAATATAAATAGATTGTCTACCGAATCTTTTTTGATAGTTATCCATAGATGTATTTCTTAAAAAACCAAGTATTAATCCAACTATAATTATAATCCCAATAAACCATGATAAATCTATTAATGTTTTTAAATAAATATTTTGAATTGCCATAAATTAACCTTCTTTCTTAAATTAAATTTTATAATACTATCAATTTTTAGTCCATTTTTATTTTGCTTGAAAGAAGTATTATAATAGTATAAATAGAAATATTTTCGCATTAATATTACAAAACTGTAAGGTTTATGTTATATACTTCAATGGATGAAAGATAAAAAAAGAAATACAATAGTCCTATATTAAGAAATGGGAGGAGAAATTATGAGAAATGAAATATTAAGAGTAGATAATATAGAAAAGTATTATGGGAGGAAAGGCAATATAACTAAGGCCGTAAACAATATAAGCTTCACTGTGGAAGAAGGAGAATTTGTTGGTGTTATGGGGGCTTCTGGTAGTGGAAAAACTACACTTTTAAATTGTATATCAACTATTGATAAAGTAAGCAGTGGACATATTTTTATTTCTGGAAATGATATTACAAAATTACATTCTAAAAAAATCTCAAAGTTTAGAAGAGAAGAATTAGGATTTATATTTCAAGATTTTAATTTATTAGATACTTTAACAGCTTATGAAAATATAGCACTTGCTTTAACTATTATGAAAGTTGATCATAAAGAAATAGATAAAAGAGTAAAGGAAGTTTCTAAAAAGTTAAATATAGAAGAGGTTTTAAATAAATATCCATATGAGATGTCAGGTGGTCAAAAGCAAAGAGTTGCATCAGCTAGAGCGATTATTACAAAACCATCATTGATATTAGCAGATGAACCAACAGGAGCTTTAGATTCTAAATCTGCAAAAATGTTACTTGAAAGTATGGAAGATTTAAATAAGAGTCTTAATGCTACTATTATGATGGTTACTCATGATGCTTTTTCAGCTAGCTATGCAAATAGAATTCTATTTATTAAAGATGGAAGGATATTTAATGAGTTAATTAGGGGGAATAATTCTAGAAAGGAATTCTTTGATAAGATAATTGAAGTTATTACACTTCTTGGAGGTGATCAAAGTAATGTATTCTAAATTAGCCTTTAGAAATTTGAAAAGAAGTTTTAAGGATTATGCAATTTATTTCTTAACATTGGTATTCGGGGTTTGTATATTTTATACCTTTAACTCAATTCAGTCACAAAGTATTATGATGGAGTTAAATGAACTTCAAGCTGATGCCTTTGGGGAAGTAGATCTAATAATGGGGTACGCTTCAATATTTGTATCCTTTGCATTAGCCTTTTTAATTATTTATGCAAATAATTATTTAATAAAGAGAAGAAAAAAAGAATTTGGTATATATATGACACTAGGGATGGATAAGGGAAACTTATCTACAATAATCTTTTTCGAAACATTATTAGTAGGTATAATTTCTTTAGGATTTGGATTAGGCTTAGGTGTTATACTATCACAAGGACTATCAGTTTTAACTGCCAAAATGTTTCAAGTTAACATGCTGGAGTTTAAGTTTGTTTTTTCATATAATGCAATGATAAAAACCTTTATATCATTTGGGATAATATATATATTAGTACTTATATTTAATTCAATATCTATTAGAAAGATTCAATTAATAGATTTGATAAATTCTTCTAAGAAAAATGAGAGTATTAAAGTAAGAAATGTTTGGGTTTCTGTAGTTGTGTTTATAGTAAGCTTAATAATGATAGGATATGCTTATTTTATTGCACTTGATAAGGGAACTTCATCGATAGGAGTTAATATAAATGGAACGAGCATCTTACTCGGAATTGGCGGAACGTTTTTATTTTTCTTTTCATTATCTGGCTTCTTATTAAAACTTGTTCAATCAAATAAAAAGTTCTATTTAAGAGATTTAAATATGTTTGTATTAAGGCAAATAAATAGCAAAATAAATACTATATTTATTTCAATGTCCTATATATGTTTATCACTATTTATAGGGATATGTATGATTGCAGGTGGACTTGGAATTAATAGTGTATCAAATTCTAATTTAAAAGATTTAACTCAATATGATGTAACCATTTGGAATGATGAAGGTATAGATGTAGAGGCGTATTTAAAAGAGAGAAATATTGATATAGGAGATTATTCAAGTGACTATGTTAGTTATATATATTATATAGGGGAACTTAGGAATAGTGATATTTTATCAGAAGAGGATTTAAATAAAGCAAAAGATTTATATTCGCTTTCAACAGATAGAGAAGTGCAAATTATTTCATTAACAAAGTTCAATGAAATAATGAAAATGTTAAGTAAGAATCCTATAACCTTAGAGGATGGAGAATATGCTTTATTTTCAGATATAGATATTTTAATAAATCCACTTAGTGACGTATTAGAAGATGGGAAAGAGATTAATATAAATGGTAATATTTTAAAGCCAGGCACAAAAAATGCAATAGAAGTCGTAGCTTATAATCAAAGTTATAAAAATAATATTTGTACAATAATAGTAAATGATGATATTATTTCTGGACTTACTCCATTGTCATCAACTTTAAATCTTAATTATGAAACTGATGGTGGGAAGGCTATTAATGAAAAGCTAAATAATCTTACTGAAGAGTCTATGGAAGAAAATGAAGGTTCAATTAACTATATAACAAGAGAAGAATTAATTGCACGAATTTCTATTGAAGGAGCTCTTATAGCTTATTTAGGAATTTATATTGGAGGAATATTCTTAATTGTTTCCGCAGCAGTGTTAGCTCTTCAACAGTTATCAGAATCTACAGACAATATTGTAAGATACAATTTGTTAAGGGAAATAGGTGTTGATGAAAGTATTATTAATAAAACTTTATTAACTCAAATAGCTATATATTTCTTAATGCCACTATCTCTAGCACTTATTCATTCAGTAGCAGGATTGGAATTTGCAAAAAGGATAATAGCACTTTTCGGTAGCGTTAGTATTATGAATAACATATTACTTGCATTATCTATACTTATCATAATTTATGGTGGATATTTTATTGCTACCTATTTTGGAGCTAAGAAAAATATTAATAATATAAGCTAGAGTTAAATGGAGTTGATTTAAAAACAACTCCAATTTTTCATAAGACAAATTGGGTATGTTTGTAAAATATGCTATAATAAGTATGAAAATTATGTTTTATAAAGAAGAGGAAAGATAATGAGAGCAAAAAAGTTGGGATTATCACCAGCATTTTTATGTCTATAATAGCTTTTGGAATAATCAGAATGAGTGTCATTAATAATAGAGAGCTCATTAATGGAACACCAACTATGACTGGAATATTCACATTTATTGCATATGTCATAGTAGCAATTATTTCAGTAATTTCATTTTTAATTATTATATTAATTAATTCTATCAGCAACGCTATATTAAGTAAAAATGTAAAAATTATTCTTTCTCTTATAGCAGTAATTGTATTTATACCAATAATATTTACAATCTTACTATTTTTTCATTAATTAAATTAGAATAAGAAATAAATATGAAATTCGAGCTTAAATAAGGAGGGAATATATGAAAAAAATATATAGGTTAATATTTGTTTTACATGTATTTGTTGGGTTAGGAGCTATGGCAGGAGGAATTAGTGCTATTATGAATCCTTATAGTCCACTAGGGTTGCATTCTGATACTTTAAAATATTCACCCTTTAGCAATTTTCTTATACCTGGGATTATATTATTTGTAGTAATAGGACTTGGCAATTTATTCAGTGCAATATCAATTCTTTTTAAATCAAAATATCAAGGTTATATAAGTAGCATTTTTAGTTGGGCTTTAGTAATATGGATTATTGTTCAATGCATAATGCTAAGAGCGATTGCTCATCTACATGTTATATTTTTTGTAATAGGACTAATACAAGCCTTTTTTTCTATTATAGTATTATTTAATCAAAGATTATTTCCTACTAACATTATTCTAACTATTATAAGAAAACTGCAAGTCAAATTTCCTGAAAGTAGTATCTTGAAGAGGATAAACAAATTAGAAAATAAATTCTACAAAGCATAATTAATATTTTTTTAAATTTTAATAATAATAATTACTACTTGAAAATATTTCTCAAAGGGTTATAGTTTATAATAAGAATATAAAATATATTTTTAAGGAGGTAATCAGATGGATATTAAATTAAGTGCATTAGATCAATCTCCTATAGGAGAAGGTTCAAGTTCTACTGAAGCATTAAGAAATACAATTATTCTAGCACAGGAGCTAGAAAAGCTAGGATATTATAGATTTTGGGTATCAGAACACCATGATACAAGAAGTTTAGCTGGCTCAAGTCCAGAAGTACTTATTTCTAGTATTGCAGCAAAAACTAATAAGATTAGGGTAGGATCAGGTGGAGTAATGTTACCACATTATAGTCCTTATAAGGTTGCTGAAAACTTTAAAGTATTAGAAGCTCTATATCCTAATAGAATAGATCTAGGAGTAGGAAGAGCACCAGGTGGCATGCCTTTAGCAACTAAGGCATTAATGCAGGGCAGAAGTATTTTTAATGATAAATATGAAGAAAAAGTATTAGATTTAGTGAGATATATTTATGATATAGTTCCTGAAAATCATGAGTTTAGTGGGCTAAAAGCAACTCCACTTGTAAATACTTATCCTGAAATTCATATACTAGGATCTAGTGGAGGAAGTGCAGGACTTGCAGCAGGTATTGGTGCATCTTATGCATATGCACAATTTATAACAGGAGGTATGGGAGTAAGCTCAGTAAATTGGTATAGAGATAATTTTAAGGAATCAGTTGTATCTTCATCACCCAAAACTATAATTTGTAGTTTTGTAATTTGTGGAGAAACAGAAGAAGAGGTTAATAACCAAGAGGCAATAATGGATTTAACTTTGTTATTAGTTGAAACAGGGAAATCTTTTGTAATACCATCATTAGAAAAAGCGTTAGCTTATAAATATTCTGAAACAGAAATGAAAATAATTATTAGGAATAGAAAAAGGATGATAGTTGGAACACCTGATAAAGTAAAAGAGCAAATAATAAATATGAGCAAGCTTTATAATACAGATGAATTTATGATAATTAACCTAAATACAAATTTAGATGAAAAGATAAAGTCGTATAGATTGATTTCAGAAGCTTTTAAAAAATAAATTCCTTCCTTCAGAGTATAAGGATAAAAAGATTATATGAGGTTGACTTGGAGCGAATCCGAGGTCGAAAGGAAAATACTATTTTTATCTATTCTTTTTCGCAATGTAAGATTTTATGGTAGTATATTATATGGAATAATAGTTATTTAAGGAGGCTTACTATGAAGATACTTATTACTAATGATGATGGAATAAATGCAAGAGGAATACTTGCTTTAGCTAAAGAAATCTCTAAAAAACATGAGGTTATAGTTGTAGCTCCTAGAGAGCAAAAAAGTGCATCTAGTCATTCTATATCAATTCATAATCCAATAAAAATAAGAGAAGAAAAGATTGATAAGAATTTTAAGGCATATAGCTTAGTTGGAACTCCAGCTGATTGTACTCAAGCAGGATTATCGTTACTTAGCAAGGATATAGATTTAGTTATTTCAGGAATAAATAGGGGCTTAAATTGCGGAACAGATATACTTTATTCTGGCACTGTTTCTGCTGCAGTTGAAGGAGCTATATATAATGTGCCGTCTATTGCAATTTCAATGGAAGTAGATTGGGAAAAATACGATGAAGATTATACTAAGGCTGCTAATTGGATAAGTAAAGTAGTGGATATAGCTGAAAAAAATTATTTGAGAGAAGATGTTGTTTTAAATGTTAATGTTCCAAATATAGCTGAAGAAGAAATAAAAGGGATTAAGGTTTGTAAACTTGGTAAATCTACTTATAAGACAAATTATGTTTTGGTAGAAGAAAATGAAGATATGATTTACATAACTAAAAGTTCCAAGAATGAAATATCAGAAGAAGATTCTGATTTATACTACCTATCACAAGGTTATGTAACTTTAACTCCATTACATTTTGATTTTACTAATTTTAAAATTTTGGATGAAGTAATAAGTATATTTGAAAATTAGGTGATTTAATATTGGGAGGAGCTGTTTTTTAGGCAGCTCCTTTATTATTAAGTATAGATTTGTTTTCTTGGATGTAGTTTAATATAGCTTTTTTTATAGAATTTGCAATTGCATCTTGACCTTTATCAGACTTTAAAAATCTTTCATCAGATGAATTACTTAAGAATCCTAATTCTAATAATGCAGGAATACCAGTATTTAATTCTAGAACTGCTAAAGCATCATCTTTATCTTCATAGGTCTTTATATTTCTGTCTTCTGTATAATTTAAGTTAACTAATGCATTTTGTAAGGTTAAAGCTAAGTTCTTACTATTTTCATCATTTGATTTATACCAAGTTTCAATTCCTTTTGCATCTTTGTTGTCATAATCACTATTACAATGAATAGAAATAAATAAATCTGCTCGTAGGACCTCTGAAATTTTTATTCTTTCCTTTAGACTATCATTTGCAGTATCAAGCCAAGGCAAAGAATCATTTGTTCTTGTATAAACCACTTTAATTCCGCTTTCCTCTAACAGCTTGCCGAGCTTTAAAGAAATATCTAATACTATATCTTTTTCAAGCGCGCCTGATGATCCTTTTGCCCCTGTATCCCAATCCCCATGACCTGGATCTATACAAATAATAACTTCATTATTCATGTTGGCAGATAATTTAACTTTATTGTTAGTATAAGAATTATTTTTTATCAATAAGACGATAGTAAAAGTACATATAGCAATTAATAGAAGGCTTAAGCGAAATATTATCTTTCTTCTTTTATTTCTTTTATGGAGGAGTTTTCTTTTGTATGAAATATCAAATTTAGGTTTCTCCATATCACAGTCCTCTTTTTTCTAAATATTTTACATAATAATATTATACTAATAGATTATAAAAATGTAAATAAATGGAAATGAATAAGTGGTTTATCATTGGTTGATAATATAGAAATATTGATATAAACTATAGTAAAGGGGGAAGGGCCATGCCTAAAATTTTACAAAATCTAAGAGAAACAATATTAAAAGAAGGATATGCTTTATTAGAGAATAAAGGCTATAAGAATTTTAGTATGAGAGAACTAGCTAATAAGTGTGACATTGGCCTAGGAACGGTATACAATTATTTTGAAAATAAGTCGTCATTAGTAAGAGAAATTTTTATAGATACTTGGATAAAAATTATAGAAGATTTAAAAACTGTTAAAGATAAAAATATATCTTTTGAGGAGAAAATAGAACTAATATACTTAGGATTAAAAAAGTTTTTAGTATATCATAAAGAAGTTTTTTTTGAACTAACAATGGAAGAAAAAAGATTTGAAGATAATAAATCTCATTCTCATTCAAAATATGATGTATTAAATGAATTATATGTAATTG